>CAVGGQ010000054.1:0-13576 GCA_963628785.1 Oscillospiraceae bacterium
ATGTTGGGTGCAGCATACCTTCCGGGTTCGCTACCCCAACATTTATTATAGAGCCGATTTTGCTATGTCTGATGCTCGATCGCCCATTCCGGCAGGGCTTGAAAGTCCGCTTCGCCGGCGGCGACTTGGAGAATGATCCGGATAAGCTCCTCTTGCGTATAGCTGAGGCCGACGCGATTGAGCGCGAGAAAAACCGGCATGGCGTGTGCGCCGATCCTTTTATTGCCGTCGATAAATGCGTGATTCTTGATAAGCCCAAAGCCGAGCCGCGCGGCTTTTGCTGAACGGACGGGTACATATCTATACCGTCAAAGCTCTGCATCGGCGCGTTTACGGCGGACTCGAGCAGCCCGATATCCCGCACGCCGTCGATGCCGCCGGTTTTCTGTATGAGCCGGCTGTGAGCATGCGGATCTGCTCTACGGAAAGAACGATCATTTGGCAAGTTCCTCATAAGCGAGGCGGTTTTGGTTGATCAGGCGTTTGGATATGGTGAGAACATCATCATCGGCGGCGAGCTGCTGCGCTTCGGCGGCACTGAACTCGATGAGAAGATAGCGCGGCGTGTTGTTTTTCAAAATCACGACAGAGCCATTTTCGTCCGCCATACGCGCCACACGAGAGAAGTTCTGATTGGCCTCTGTAATGGATACGAGGCTGTCGGTGTTGATCATCATGGTATATTTCTTCCTTTTTCCATGAAATTATAACATAATAATAGGATATATTCAACCTATTTCGAAATCTGTTTTACAATTTCCCCGACTCGTGGTATTGTATATGGGATGATTTATGATGCAAAGGGGGCGCGGCGGGTGATTTTTCTTTTGGAGGATGATGAGAGTATCCGGAAGCTGGTTACCTATACGCTCGAGCAGGCGGGATATGCGGCGGAGGGGTTTGCCGTGCCGTCGGCATTCTGGGCTGCGATGCAGAAGGAAGTGCCGGAGCTCATTCTCCTCGATATTATGCTGCCGGAGGAGGACGGCCTCTCGGTGCTGCGCAAGCTGCGCGCATCGGTGCACTGGCGCGATGTGCCGGTGATGATGATGACGGCGAAAAACGCCGAGTATGACCGCGTGGTCGGCCTCGATGCCGGCGCGGATGACTATATTTCCAAGCCGTTCGGTCTGATGGAACTGCTCGCCCGCGTGCGCGCGGTGCTTCGTCGGACGGGCTCGGCTGTGCCGGGGGACTACCGGTTCGGTGAGCTGTATGTCTGCCCGGACAAGCACATTGTGCGCGAGGCAGGGCGTGATGTGATGCTCACGAATAAGGAGTTTTCGCTCCTGTGCCTCCTGATGCGCAGCCCAGGAACGGCGTTTACGCGCGATGCGATCATGGACAGCGTGTGGGGCAGCGGCTTTGACGGCGAGAACCGCACGGTGGATGTGCACGTGCGCACGCTTCGCGCAAAGCTCGGCGACGCCGGACGGTTTATTGAGACCGTGCGAGGCGTCGGCTACCGGTTCGCACCGGAAAATACGGCGGGACGGGGAGAGGAAGCATGAAAGCCAAACTTTTTCTTCGCTCGTTCCTCCTGCTGTTTGCCGGCATCCTGATTGGCGCATTCATAACGCTGCTTCTTCTGCGCAATCCGCCGGAGGGCGTGCCGTTTTACGAGTGGGCCATGCCGCGCATATTGTGGATGCTGCCGGTCTCTCTTTGCCTCGCAGGTCCCTGCGCATGGCTTCTCACGCGCAGCATCACCGATCCGCTTCGCACGGTCGATCCCGAAAACCCCGGCACGGAAGCGCCCTATGAGGAGCTCGTGCCGATGCTCGCCCGCATCCGCCGTCAGGACCGCATCATTCTCCGTCAGGCGGAAGAGCTCGGGCAGACGCAGCGCGATTTTGCCGTCATCACGGAGAACATGGGCGAGAGCTTTCTCCTGCTCGATAAGCGGTTGAATGTCCTCTCGCGCAATGTGTCGGCGAGCTATCTGCTCCCGCCGCCCCCGGAGGGCGGGGCGGACAACCTGAATCGCAGTGACTGCCCCGAGCAGATCCTCCGCGCCGCGGAGCGCGCCCTTGCCGGCCGCCGCTCGGAGCTCACGGTGCAGATGCACGAGCGCTACTACTATGTGATCGCCACGCCCGTTTTTTCCGACAGCCAGATCACCGGTGCGGTGGTCATTGCGCTCGACACCACCGAGCGGGAACAGCGCGAGGCGCTGCGGCGCGAGTTTTCCGCGAATGTATCGCACGAGCTCAAAACGCCGCTTACCTCCATCTCCGGCTTCGCGGAGCTTTTGAAAAACGGTATGGTCCCGCCGGAGCGCGTGCCGGAATTTTCCTCGGACATCTATAAAGAAGCGCAGCGGCTTATGGCGCTCGTGGACGACATCATCCAGCTCTCGCGGCTCGAAGAGAACACGGACGCACCGGAAAAAGCGCCGGTCGATCTCTATGTCCTCGCGGAAAACTCGTTCGATACGCTCCACTCGGCTGCCGAGCAGAGCTCTGTTGCGATGACGCTGCGCGGCGGGAGCACCGTGATATCGGGCGTGCGCGCGGCACTGCAGGAGCTTGTGTACAATCTATGCGACAACGCCGTGAAGTACAACCGCCCCGGCGGGAATGTGACCGTAACGGTCGAGACCGTCGGACGCGAGGCGGTACTGTGCGTGGAGGACACCGGCATCGGCATCCCCTATGAGCACCAGAGCCGCGTATTCGAGCGCTTCTACCGCGTGGACAAGAGCCACTCCCGCCAGCTCGGCGGCACCGGCCTCGGCCTCTCCATCGTAAAGCACGCTGCCGCCATGCACAAAGCCCGTCTCGAACTTTGGAGCGAGCCCGATGTAGGCACTAGGGTCACCGTACATTTCGATCTATAATTCAAACGAGCCCCTTTACAGACAAAGCGCCGTACCCGATATATCACATGGGTACGGTGCTTATCTTCTTACATGCCGGTGTAGATATCACCGGCTATCAGGACAAGACACTGATATTCCTCGCCGAGAGTGTTGGCGTATGTGCTCACGGCGAGAGGAAGCGCATAGATGTGGAAGCAGTTGCCCTCGGTGAGGCGGTCGACGCTTCCCGGGACGAGCACCAGGCACGGATACTCGAAGCTGCTGTCGAGCGCCATGATGAGCGTCATTTCCCGCCCGCCGGAAACGAGCACGCCGATGTGCGCGGTGATGACGCGCATGGCGTAGATCTCCATCCAGTACGGATCCTCCCGATAGTCCTCGGAGGAGAAGCAATCGGCGATCGACGCGCCGCCGACGGCGAGCGCATCGTAGGGTGATTCAAAGAAGCTCTGATGATCGGTGCGATCCCAAAGGTCGGAGCACTCCGCAAGGTACGAGCGCTGTGTGTCCGTGAGCGTGAAGCACGGCTCACATGTGCCGAGCGCGGCGAGCATCTCGACATCGGTGGGCGTATAGCATCCTGCGGTGAATGTACCCTCACGCACATAGCGCAGTTCGCTCTCATACCGGAGCGTGCCCTGCGCGTCTGTAAGTCCCGCTGACCACGAACCGGTGTAGGTGAAGGCAATGTCCTCGCTGTCGGCGCCGGAGAAGGTGCCCTCGCCGTCGGGAACGCCGTCTTTGCCTTCGCCGTCATATGCTCCGGCCAGTTCCGTGCCCTCCACGGTCGTGACGCAGCGGTCATCCGTGAGCATGCCCTCGCCGGAAGGCTCACCGGCGCTCCAGCCGCCTTTCCACGAAAAACGGAGCTTCGCGCCGTTTTCGCCTTCAAAGCTTCCTTCACCCTCCGGAACGCCCGCATCGAGCGCACCGGTGTAGGTGCCGGAATAGCGGCTGCCGCCGTGCGTGTAATTCCAAGGAAGCGCCTCCGCCTCGCCGCGCACGGCGGTACCGGCGGAGAATTCGCCGGAGAACACCGCACCGGAGGAAAAAGCGAACACGCCCTCGCCGTCCGGCATGCCGGAGACGAACGTCCCGGTGTATGTGCCCTCGGCCACAACGCCGCCGACGGCGGCGCTGCACGGCAGGTTTTCCGCCGTGCCGTCCCGAAGAGACGATTCGCCGAGCGTACCCTCAAAGCTCCATCCGTCGCCGGTCACGGTGCCGGTACGGACGCCGTCGGTGACCGTACCGGTGAACACGACGCTCGCCTCGGGGGAGGAGAGGGAGAGCTCCTCGTTTTCCTTATGCCGCGTGCACCCCGCGAGGGACAGCAGCGCGAGAAGGCACACGGAGAGAAGAAGTTTCTTTTTCATATCCCGCCCTCCTCTCAGTTCGGCTGCAGCGCGCTCGCCATCGTCATCGGGAGCGTGTTGTCCACAGCCGGAAACTCTCGATAGTCGTGCGCTTTACGGAAGGAGTCGCTCATTTCGTAAAATGTCTGATTTGTGCCGGGATTGTCGCGGTGCACCGCCATCTCGAGCTCCACATCGTAGGTGTACCGCTTGCCGTCGCGCAGGATCTCCACCCAGCCGTGCGGGGCCTCATCCGCGCCGTATGTGCCGCTGACGATCTTTGCATCGTACCCGAGCGCCCGAGCCGCCGCCCAGAAGGCCGAGGCGTAATTATAGCAGTTTCCGCGCCCGGTGGAGTACATCGTGAGTGCCTCGCTCGCCGCCCAGCCGACATCGCCGTTTTTATAATAGTGACGGCGGAGATAGGTGAAGCTGTCGCGCACATAGAGATACACGGCGCGGAGCATCTCCTCGCGTGTCATGCTCTCATCGGTTGCCTCGCGGATCGCGGCAAGAACATAGCCGTCAAGCTCTGCGTCCCCGGAGGTATACCGCCCGCAGGCGTCGAAGTACAGCGTGCTGCGGTAGGCGTTCTTCACGAAATAGCCGTCTTCGCCGACATAGTAAAGCTGCCGGCCGATGAACAGCATCCCTTCGGCGGGACGGCCGTCCTCGCCGTCCCACGCAGCCGCGCCCGAGGCCGCCGTATAGATGTCGCCGCTGCCCCATTCGCCGGGGACCACATCGGGATAGAAATCGGCCTCGCCCTCGGCGGCATCAAGCCCGAAAAGACGATCGAAGAACACCGCCGCTTCGGCACGCGTGATGCTCTCGCTGCCGTGCAGCGAAACGGCGCTCATCGCCTCGGAAATCGCCTCCTCGGAAAATGTGCCGGAGAGGAGCGCGGCAAGCGTCTCCTCCGTGAGCGGCTCGTCCGCATTTTCCGCTGGCACGGTCTGCCCGCCCGCGCGGAGGACGGCATCGGCTGCCTCGCCGGCCGTGAGCGTGTCCGCCGGACGGAAAAGCCCGGCTTCACACACCATGTACCCGGCTTTATATGCGATCTCGGGCTCGGCTTCTTCGGAGAACTCTTCCGCCGCTGCCGTCGGAGCGGGACTTGCCGCCGCATCCGCCGCACGGTTTCGCGATACGGAAAACGCGATCGTGAGCACCGCCGCCAGCAGGACTATGCCCTCGCCGATGAACAGATATTTGAGCCGGCCCTTCGCCGACTTTTTCGTTTCATCCGAATGTTCCATGGAACGCCTCTTTGCATGAATATGCTGTGTAAAAAAGGCGGCGCGCCG
Source organism: Oscillospiraceae bacterium (assembly GCA_963628785.1). GTDB lineage: Bacteria > Bacillota > Clostridia > Oscillospirales > Oscillospiraceae > Apopatocola. Next base: position 5,484 of record CAVGGQ010000054.1, read on the forward strand.
CGAATGCGATGCGCCGCCGGGTTCAGTATATAATACCGAAAGAAATTTTACAATAGCCGCATCACAGAAGATGGACGCCGCGCGCCTTGCAAAGGTTCACGGTCTCCTCATCCCAGATGCCGGACTGCACCTCACCGATGTGTGCGCAGCCGATGAGCAGCATGCAAAGACGCGACTGGCCGATGCCGCCACCCATGGTGTAGGGCATCTCGCCGTTGAGAAGCGCCTTGTGGAAGGGGAGAGAGCGCCGGTCATCGCAGCCGGCCAGATGCAGCTGACGATCCATACTCTCCGGGCTTACGCGTATGCCCATGGACGACACTTCAAACGCGCGGTCAAGCACCGTGTTGCGGAAGAGAATGTCGCCGTTCAGATCCCAGTCGTCGTAGTCGGGCGCGCGGCCATCGTGTTTCCGGCCGGAGCGGAGCGTTTTGCCGATCTGCATGATGAAGCAGGTCGGGTGAAGCTTCGTATACTCGTTCTCGCGCTGCGAGGGCGTGAGTTCGGGGTACATATCCTCAAGCTCCTGACTCGTGACGAAGGAAACATCGCGGCTCAGGTGTGCGCGGAGCTGCGGGAACTCCCACTCAAGTTCGTCGCCGGTCATGCATATGGCTGTGACGATGCGCCGCACAGCGTCCTTGAGATAGTCAAGATTGCGGTCTTCCACACGGATGACCTTTTCCCAGTCCCACTGGTCCACATAGACCGAGTGAATGTTGTCGAGCACCGCCTCGTCACGGCGAATGGCGTTCATGTCGGTGTAGAGACCCTTGCCTTCGTAGAAGTTGTACTCGCGCAGTGCCCAGCGCTTCCACTTGGCGAGAGACTGTACGACCTGGCACTCGGCGTCGCCGACGGCCGGCACATCAAAGGAGACCGGACGCTCGATGCCGTTAAGGTCATCGTTGAGGCCGGTGTCGGTGCGCACGAACAGCGGCGCGGACACACGCTTGAGATTCAGCGCCGAGCCCAAATTCTTCTGAAAGCTCCTCTTGATGAATTCAATGGCTCTCTGCGTCTCGTAGACGCTCAGCCGGGGCGTATACCCCTCGGGAATAATGCAGCCGCTCATGTTTTCACCCTCCTTGTTTTTGGGACGACCCCAATGCCGAATCGTTCGGGGCTGTCCTGTGTAGTTTTTTATTTGGAATGATACTGCAAACGAAATTTACGGCAATACCGCCGCAGACGACATTGCGCGGTGTTGCCTTATATCTCAAAAGCTTCGTTGAGCTTTTTGAGGTGCTCTTTCATACGCTCTGCTGCGCTGTCGGGGGCGATGATGCGGATGTCGCCGGCGAAGCCGCAGATCCAGCCGAAGAACGGCTCGGACACCGCCACGGAAACGGTCACCGTGAAATATCCCTCACGGTCGGCGGGGACGAGGATCGCATCCGAGCCGAAGCGGTCAATGACCGCACCGGAGAGCGTGTTGCGGCACTCGAGACGGATGCGCTCCGGCGTTCCGGAGAACATGCCGAAATGTGCATCGGTGTAGGTGGACATGTCGATGGCTTTGAACGCCTCGCGCCCGTCACGCTTTTCTTCCGTTACGTGCAGATCGAGAATTTTGTCCACGCGGAAGTGGCGGATCTCAGCGTGGCTGCTGTCGTAGCCGACGAGATAATAGTTCTCGTCGTCCCACAGCAGCGCATAGGGGGAAATGTCATACCACGCACCGCCTCGGCGGAGAATGCGCTTTCCGTGCGCATCGTAGCCGGTGTAGTGAAAGCGGATGCGGCGGTCGTCCTCAATGGCGGCGTGCAGGTCGTCCACAATGTAGTAAATGGACTCGTTCATCGTCTTGATGCGGTTTTTTACCCACACCTGACGGCGAAGCTCCTTGGCCTGATACATGCTCGTGAGCCGTTCAATCTTGGCGATGAGCTCGAGGGACTTTTTCCGCGTGATGAAGCGGGAGGACTGTATGCTGTCCACGAGAAGCCGCAGCTCCGGGAGCTGGAACTCGCGCTCACCGACAAACCAGCCGCGTTTGCCGCCGCTGCGCGCAAGGTTCACATCTACGCCGAATGTCCGCAGTGTCTCCATGTCGTCATAAAGACTCTTGCGCTCGGCGCTCACACCCTGACTTTCAAGATATGTGAGGATCTGCGCCGTGGAAGCCGGGTGCTCTTCATCGGTATTGCTTTCCAGATACTGCCGCAGCAGGAGCAGCTTGAGCTTCTGATTGGGGGCTTTCGACAAGGCACTCATCTCTCGAATATATTTGCCTGCTATTATAATACCGAATCTTTTACAATGCAATGGGGAAAAGAGATTGAATCTTGCGTGCAAAACGGTTATAATACTATGGCAATTTGACGAAACGGAGCAAACGAATGGAACGTCTCTTTTATTTATCCACCATTGCGTCCGATGCCGCCGAAACGGCGAGGCGGTACGGCCTGGGACTCGAGATCGCGGAGTACTGCACGGCTGTAAACATGGACGAGTATTTCCCGCAGACGGACGCGGCCGTGAGAGGGAAGATCCGCGGCACTGCGCACAAGACGCTCCACGCTCCCTTCAACGAGCTCTTTCCCTGCGCCATCGACCCGCGCGCGAGAGTACTTGCCGCCGACCGCTACCGCGAGGCCATCGAGCTTGCAAAGCACTACGGCGCGGAAAAGGTCATCATCCACGGCGGCTACAACCCGCGCATCTACTATCCCATCTGGTACACCGAGCAGTCGGTCATATTCTGGAAAGAATTTCTGCGCACCGACCCGGGTGTGGACATCGTGCTCGAAAACGTGCTCGAAGAGGAACCGGAATACCTCGTTGATATCGTGCGCGGCACGGACAGCCCCCGCTTCGGTATCTGCCTTGATGTGGGGCATGTGAACGCCTACTCGCATGTGCCGCCTCTCGCTTGGGTGGAGCGCTGCGCACCGTACCTGCGGCACCTGCACATCCACAACAATGACGGCTCGTGGGATTCGCACAGTGCCCTTAATGCGGGCACCATCCCGATGCGCGAGTGTATCGCCCTTGCGCACTCCCTCGCGCCGGACGCCACATTCACTCTGGAATTACAGGAAAACACCACCGCCGGAGCCGCATGGCTCGCAGAGAACGGCTTTATCAAAGGAGAGATCTCACAATGACACTGCGGGACTGGATATCGAAGATCACGACGCCGGATGAGGCGGCCATGGAAGAAGCGCGCCGCCGTCAGGCGGAGCTTGCCAAACCTCCCGGAAGCCTCGGACGGCTCGAGGACCTCTCCGTGCAGCTCGCCGGCATCACCGGCCGGGTGCATAACCGTATCGGGAAAAAGCACCTTCTCGTGTTCGCCGCCGACAACGGCGTCGTAGACGAGGGCGTGTCGAGCGCACCGCGCTCCGTGACGCTCTCACAGACCGTCAACCTCACGCGCGGCAAGACCGGCGCGGCAACGCTCTGCCGCCACTTCGGCTGCGGCATCACGGTGTGCGATGTGGGCGTAGCCGCCGACATTCGCGAGGAGCGGGTGCTTGATCGCAAGATCGCCTACGGCACGCGCAACATTGCCCGCGAGAGCGCCATGACGCGCGAGCAGGCGGAGCGTGCCATCCTTACCGGCATCGAGCTCGCCGCCGAAACCCCGGCCGATGTGCTCGGCGTCGGCGAAATGGGCATCGGCAACACGACGACATCCTCCGCCGTGCTCGCCGTGCTGCTCGGCGTTGCGCCCGAGACCGTGACCGGCCGCGGCGGCGGCGTGACGGACGAGGCGTTCGCCCGGAAAAAAGAGGTCATCCGCACTGCCATCGAGATCAACGCCCCCGACAAAAACGACGCGGTCGATGTGCTTGCCAAGGTCGGCGGATTCGATATTGCCGCCATGTGCGGCGCCTTTCTCGGCGCGGCGGCCACGCACCGCCCGGTCGTCATCGACGGCTTCATTTCTGCCGTGGCGGCACTGTGTGCCTGCCGCATCTGCCCGGATGTGCGCGCCTACCTCGTGCCAAGCCATGCTTCCTATGAGATCGGCTACCGCCTTGCCATGCAGGAGATGCACCTGGAGCCGATGCTCCTTCTGCAGATGCGCCTCGGCGAGGGCAGCGGCTGCCCGCTCGCCTTCGAGATCCTCAACGCCGCCTGCGCCGTCATTAATGACATGGCGACCTTTGACGAGGCCGGCATCGACGACGGCTATCTCGACGAGATCCGTGAGGGCGATAAATTCACCGTGGAGGGTGCACAATGAAGATTTTCCTCTCCGGCGGCGCGAAGAACGGCAAATCCTCTCTCGCGCAGGAGCTTGCCGTGCACCTCGCCGCAGGCGGCACGCATTACTATGTCGCCACGATGATATCGACGGACGCCGAAGACGATGAGCGCATCCGCCGCCATGTCGCCGACCGCGCGGGAATGGGCTTCGAGACCGTGGAGTGCCCCCGGAGCATCCTCTCGTGCCTCGAGAGCACCGACCGGAACGGCGTGTACCTTCTCGACAGCGTGACGGCACTGCTCCAAAACGAAATGTTCCCGCCCGAAAAGGGCTGGGCACTCGACCTCGCCGCCGCAGAGCGGTGCGCGAAGGAACTTACGGAATTCGTCCGCAGTGTGAAAAGCGCCGTGCTCGTGAGCGATTATATCTACGGTGACGCCGAACACTACGACGAAACGACCGAACAATACCGCCGTGCACTTGCCGACATCGACCGTATGCTCGCGCGCGAGTGCGACACGGTCGTGGAGCTCGCCGCCGCGCGGCGCATCATCCATAAGGGGGCGCTGCCGCTGTGAAACGCTATTTCCATGCGCTGCTCATGTGCCGCAGCATGTTCTGCGCCATTCCGTGCGCTTGGCACACCTGGGACGAGGACGCACGCGATAAAATGCTGCTCTTTCTTCCGGTCGTCGGGCTGGAGATCGGCCTCCTCTGGGCGCTGCTCGCTCTGCTCTGCCGGTATCTCTCACTTCCTGCAGCTGTGACGGGCGTTGTGCTCGGCGCGTATCCGTTCATTGCGACGGGCTTTATCCACCTCGACGGCTTCATGGATGTGACCGACGCCGTGCGCTCCTGCCGCGATCTGGCGCGGCGGCGCGAAATTTTGAAAGATTCGTACGTGGGGAGCTTCGCGGTCATCGGCATCGTGCTGCTCGCTCTGTGCCAGACGGCGCTTTTCGCCTCGGCGAAGGATACCGCAAATGTGTGGACGCTCCTGCTGCTGCCGGCCGTGAGCCGCTGCGGCTCTGCGCTCGCCGTAACGATCCTCCCGCCGATGTCCACGAGCCAGTACGCCGCGCATAAAAAACCGCGCTCGCACATTGTCGTGCTGTGTGTGCAGCTTGCCGTGTACCTTACGGCAGGCTTCCTGCTCGGGTGGAGATCGGGACTGGCGCTTGTCGGGTGCATGTGCGGCTTCGCCCTCGCCCTGCGCAAGGCCTACCGCTCGCTCGAGGGCATGAACGGCGACATCTCCGGCTACTCGCTCACGCTCGCGGAGCTGTGCGGCGCGGCGGTCTGGGCACTACTGTAAGGGGGACAATGACTATGATCTTTATCATCGGCGGCGCGTATCAGGGCAAAACCGATTTCGCGCGCAAAACGTTCGCTCTCACGGACGCGGACATCTATACCTGCACGGGGGAGGAGCCGGACTTCTCGCACCGCTGTATCGACAATCTCGAAAACTTCACGCTCGCGTGCACGCAGAAAGGCACCGACCCGACGGACTATTTCCGCGCACACCGCGACGAGTGGGAAAACCGCATCTTCATCTGCCGCGATATGTTCTGCGGCGTCGTTCCGCTGGACGCGCAGACGCGCGTATGGCGGCAGGATACCGGCCGTCTCACGCAATACCTCAGCCGCGAGGCCGAGCGCGTGAGCCGCATTTTCTGCGGACTGGAGCAGCGCCTCAAATGAAGCTCACACTCATCCGCCACGGCATGACCGAGGCGAACGAACAGCATCTCTACTGCGGCAGCACCGACCTGCCGCTCTCCGAAAAGGGGCGCGAGGCGCTGCACCGCGTGCAGAACTTTGACCCGGCGGCACGGTATATTTCGAGCGGCATGCGCCGCTGCAGCGAAACGCTCATTGCCCTCTTCGGCGATGTGCCGTATGAGACAGAGCCGGACTTCCGCGAAGTGGATTTCGGCGATTTCGAGATGAAAAGCTATGCGCAGCTCAAGGACGCCCCGGCGTACCAAACATGGCTCACCGGCGATAACGAGAGCAATGTCCCGCCGCACGGCGAGAGCGGAAAAGCCATGACCGAGCGGGCTCTTCGCGCCCTCGAGCGCGTGAGAGCGGACGGACGCGACGCCGTCATCGTGACGCACGGCGGAGTCATCGCCGCCGTGATGGCGCATCTCTTCCCGGAAGAGAACAGATCGCGCTACGAATGGCAGAGCGAAAACGGCGGCGGCTATGTGATCGAAAACGGGGAATATACGCGCTTTTCGCCTTGAAAAGAGTGCGCTTTGCCGCTATAATAATTCTATGAATGTTTATGTACTGGATGTCACGCCGCTCGCCAGGCGGGAGCGCGCGGCACTCGCCGTTCTCACGCCGGAGCGCCGAGCCAAGGCCGAGCGTATCTGCCGCGCGGACGCGCGCCTTCGCAGCATCGGCACGGGACTTCTCCTGCGCATGGCAGGCCTTACGGACGGCATCCGCTTCGGCGAGTTCGGCAAGCCGGTTATTCCGGGCGGGTCGGAATTTTCCCTCACGCACAGCGGAAACTTTGCGGCGCTCGCCGTGAACAATGCGCCCGTGGGGCTTGACATTGAAACGATCGCCCCGGTGCGCCGCGCCGCGGAGCGCGCTCTCACGCCGGAGGAGCGGGAGTACATGACCGGAGACTGCGAACGGCGCTTTGCGTATCTCTGGACGCGCAAGGAGGCCGTGCTCAAGTGTACCGGCGCAGGGCTATCGAAGCCCATGAACGCCTTTTCCGTGCTCGACGGGAGCGCGGAGCTTGACGGCAAACGGTATTCGCTCTTTTCCGTTGAAATGAAAAACGTCGTTCTCTCCGCCGCCGTGCGGGGAGACGATGCGGCCTTTGCGCCGCAGTTCGTATCACTCAATGAATTGCTGTAAGAACGGAGGAACGCGCATGAAACTCAAGGAAACCGGAAAGATCGGCGGCAGCTTCATCCTGCTCTGGCCGGAAGCCGGCACCGCCGTCGAGACGGCCGCACCCATCCGCGCTCTCGAGCAGAACTACCGCATGCTCGTGCCGGAATTCACGCAGGAGGAGACAGCCGAACAGCGCATTGCCGACGTGGAGCGCGAGCTCCTCAAGTCGTACGACGGCCGCATCCGCGGCGCCTACGGCCTGCGCTCGGGCGGCACGGAGCTTCTCGCCATGCTCGCGCAAGGCCGCATCCGCGTGCGGACGGTCATCGTCGAAGGCTCGGTCGATGTCCCGGCTGATGGGCTCAAGGCGTTTACCGGCACACTTTTCCACTGGAAGGGCAGCCGCGACAAGGCGGCAAAAAAATCGTGCGAAGCCCTCCGCCGCTCGTTCCCCGCACTCCGCACGCTCACGATGAAAAAGCTCAAAGCTGGGCAGAATTTCTGCCTCATCCGCTCGGATATCATGCTCAAACGGATCGAAACGGCCTTCGGCAGCGCGGGCACGGTGCGCGTGAGCACCCTCGTGCCGCAGAGCACGGCACTCGTGTGGCGCCACATCAACCGCCGCCCGGCGGGCAATAAGGCACTCTCGGCTCTCAAAACCATGGAACCGCTCCGCCGCACCGACGAGGATCACACCCAGATCATCGATGGCAGCGTCTCGGGCGTACCGCTCTGGAGCCATATGACGCGTGTGGAGCCGTGCGGCGACTTCGGCACGGTGTGCATCGATCAGGTCGAGATCTCTGCCGGACCGCTTACTCCGGCTGCGGCGAAAGCGGCAGCCGTTTATCTTAAAGCGGTGCAGAAGCACAGAAATCGGCAAATGCGAAAAGAATGATGCTTTTTAAAAAATTTGGGAACAGATGATTTGTTTCCAAATTTTTTTCACCTATTTGTACGTTTTCTCTTGAAAGTTCCCCTCTTGAGGTTTATAATATTTTTTGTACGATAAAAAACACGCAAATTGCAAGTGCAAGTTGGACACCTGCATGGTAGAAATTAGTTAATC
>CAVGGQ010000055.1:0-13280 GCA_963628785.1 Oscillospiraceae bacterium
CCCATAAGGTACCTCCTTCGATTCTTTAGTGCGGTCGGCAAACCCTCACTATTCTATCACGGGAGGTTTATTTTTTCCCTCATAGGCTCCGCCTTTTTTGAACCTCGGGCACAGCCAGAGGTTTTCTGGGTTATAAAAAATAGCGGTTCCACCAATAATGGCGGAGCCGCAATTTACAAAAATATCTCCGGCGTTATGCTGCCGGTTTGCATTGCTCTCTCGATGCCGTTATTCGGTGGAAATATGTTTTTCCGGATGCAAGAAGAATAACAAGATCGGACGCCGGCAGAAGGCCGTCGCCCTGAAGAACAATATTATCAAAATTCAAATCGGCGCAGGCAGAGCGCGCGAAGACAGTGTTCATTTGGTTGAAGAGCTTTTTCATTGCGCCGGTACCTGTCCTTTCGTTTTTTTGATGTTCGCAGTGTAGCACCGTGAGATCCGTGCGTCAACGGAAAATTCAGCGCCCTGCACAATTTTGTCAGTGTGTTTAATGCATTATGCCGAATGTGGAGGCGTTTTCGTGAAATTTACACGCTGTATCTTAAATGCTGCTTGCATATTCGTGTATGGGGATAGAATGTATAACGCAAAGCCGCCCGGCCGGAGTTTTCCGGTCGGGCGGCTTTTGTGTTCGGGCTTGCAGATGTCAAAGTTTTCCATCCCCTCAGTCGGCTTCGCCGACAGCTTCCCTTGAACACAAGGGGAGCCGTTTTAGATGGAAAGCGGCTCCTTTTTTTGAGGGGAGCCGCTTTTCGGTTTATTTGTGGGTCTCGCCGCTTAGCCACTTGGTGTAGATTTTGGTTTCGGTAAAGACGGCTTCAGTGGTTTCGGTCTTAAGGGTGATTTGCTGTGCTTCGGGGGTGGCGTACCGCCAGCTCCAGGTTTGCGGCGTTACGGTATAGGTTTTGTCGATCCACAGTCCGGAGACACTCGTGCTGCCGTTGGCCGGGACGGAAACCGTCATGTTCACGCCGTTGCCTGTCACGGTGAAGAGGAAATACTGATTCTTATCCGCATTTTCCGCGGACGCGGCAATGGTAAGAGTTCCGGCCGTCTGCTGGGTGTAGACGAATGTAACATTGTTGTTTTTTTCATTCGCAGACACGATCAGGAACTTGACTTCCGCATCCGGAGAGTAGTACCGATAAGCCTTACCGAGTTTCTCGCCTGATTCGGCTTTGAACCTCAGTTCCTTACCGACCGCTGCCTCTTCTTTCAGAGAGGAGATCACGGTTTCTTTTTCTCCGTCATTTACCACATACTTCACGGTATAATTTGCCGAGGTTTTTTTCTCCGTCGTCCATGTGCCGTACACCGTGTAGTCCTGCGTTATGGGGGCGGTGCTGTTGAACGCCTGCTCCACGCCGTTTGCATCGCGGTATTTCCAGGCGTCGAACTCATACCCTACGAATTTCGGTGTTATCGTCAGGAATTTGTCGTTGATCACCGTACCATCCTTAATGCCGGACCAGATCTCAAGCGGATTTTTACCGGCGAAGGAGTCGCCTTCTGTGAGGTATACCTTTACGGTGCGATCTTTCTTGACAAAGCGGGCATAAAGCTCAAGATCGCTTTCCGGCATATTCATTGTGGTGAGGTCGACCTTCGTGCCGTCAATGAATTGCGGTGTGGTGTACCAGCCTTCGAAGACATCTGCGTCGGAGGGGGCATTCGGCGTGAAGTTGAAGTTATTGAGCGGCGCATCATACGGGACAAGCTGCGTTTGGATAACCGTGCTCTCATCGGAGCAGAATGTCAGCTTGAGATCATCGCGCATGTAGTAGAGATTCAGAACCGTCTCATTCTCTGCAAAGGTGTACTTATAGCTCGTAGACGATTCTCCCTGCTCAAAGCCGGCCGTGCGCGCGCCGTACCTGATATAGCCGGGGATGTCGTGATAGCCGGTCTCGTAGGAGAGACAGGCTGCTTTCGTCTCCACCGTCTTATACAGCCTGAATCCGGTCGAATCGGTCGGATAACTCGTGCTGTCCGTCTCTGTTCCGATGTCAGCGACATAGTAATTCACTTTTGTGACTGCTTCGCGCTCCGCATCGGTCCACCGCGTGAATGTCGCATCGAAGTCCGGCATCTTATCAACGGTCTGCACCGGCTGATCACCGAATTCCAGGGTGTACGCCGGACTTGTGCACTTCCAGGTCATGCCTTTGATCGGATCTTTTTGGAACCTGTCCGCGATATTGGTGCCCCATTTGGCCGCGATGGTCGTCAGCACTTTATCCGATGCACCGATAAAGGTCAGGCAGTACACCGAGCGGTCGAAGTAGAGCTTCAGTTCGGTCGAGCCGTCCGCGTTGACAGTGGCAGCGGTGTACTTCGCAGCGTTGAACACATAGCGGTCAGCGAGTCTCGTCGTCAAATCAACGCTGCAGGTCTCGTCATGAATGTGGAGTTCCTGTCCGCACGTAAAGCAATCGTTCGAATGACCGTGGTTGCAGTCATTGGCTCTCGAGCGGAGCTTGATAAAGAAATTATCGTACTCATCAGACCCGAGCTTACCGGCGTTGTCTTCTCTGGCGACTTCGGAATAGATATAGCTCGACATATCCATTCCTTCCGGGTATTTATAGAATTTGCCGTCCAGATAGAGATAATACAGTTTCACCGTTTTGAATACAAGCAAGGCCGGACTGTAATCAAATTCCCAGCAATAAATATACCCATTCTCGAGTCCGAGGTCGTTAAAGCATGTATTCAAACCTTGAGTCGTCGTGTCCAGGTTGGCTTCCGTAAGGCCGAAGCATTGCGGTGTATGCTGATGTTTGCAATTCAGGCAGCTTTTCGTGTGGCCGTGCTCTGTTTTGCCGCATCCGATGACACTCTTGAGATCCTCTTTGCCAATCGTTGTATTGGGGTCTGCAAGGATCACTTCAGAGTCATAATATGCATACTCGCTTTCCGTGTCCGTTTCCACATAATAGCGTACCGTAACCTCGGCTTTGCCGGAACTCGGCGTCCATGACGCACGGTAGGTCACATTGGCAGCGGGCATTGCATCGAGGATCTTCGCCGGTGTGGCGCTGTTTCCTTCAACGAGCCACCAACCGGCAAAGTCATATCCGGCACGAGTCGGTGTTCCGACGGATATGGTCTGCCCGGACAGTGCCGTGACGGTCGTCGGAATGCCCGTTCCGCCGTTTAGGTCAAGCGTCACGGTATACGAACGGCGATCATAGTATATATTGACCTCTGTAGTGCCGTCCGCTTTTATGATCGGATGGTCATAGGTCTTCGCATAGTACCCCTCAAAAACCGCCGACACATCGCCGACCCGTTCGTCTGTATGTCCCTTCTTTGTCGAGGTAAACTTGCATTCGTAGCTGCCGTCAAGATTCTGAAGATAATGGTTGACTTTGTATTCTACGAGATCCGGATAGTAGCGGACATTGACCGTGATATCTTCCGTGACATGCGCAATATTAAATTCATACGATTCCTTGTCGATCCACTGGTTCGTTGAATCATACATTGCCGCATGGTATCCGGTCACTTTCGGGAAAATAACCTTTTCATTGAATGAATTTGTGGATTCGACTTCTTTCATAAAGTCCGATACGCCGGCGGGGGCTGTGTCGGTGTCCTTCACGGTGTAATGCACACGGACAGTATATGTCGGAGTCTCACCTTCGTTCTTTTTATAGGTGAAGTTGATAACATTGAGTGTGGCTTCTTCGCCTTCTTCTATTGTGATCGTTTTCGACTGCACAACGCTGCCGACAAGTGTGTAGCCCTCGATATCCCTGGCTACGGCCGTAAGAGTCGATTCGTAATAAGCCTTCCCGATTTCCGTGTCTGCGATCTCAGTACCGTCCTGCAGCGTATAGGATATCTTATAGGGATACTGATTTCGCTTATAATCGACTTTGACAACCGTTGGCGCATACCATGTTTTGCCGACAACGATCTTGCCGTCGGCATTGTTGTTGGCATACGGCTTTTCGACGGTAAACCCAACCGTTTCTACCGGCGTAACGGTTATTTCCGAACCGACGTTGCCGACATTGTTTTCTACGCTAAAGACAGACCATGTGCCGTCGGTATTCTGCCGTCTGTGCCAGATGGTGAAGCAGTTTTGATCCTTTTCGTCCTTGGTATAGTAGAATGAGATCTCATTCTTTGCATCGGCAAGCAGAATAATCTCTTTCCGGGCTACATCCGCTATGTAGCCTGTGATTGGCTTAGCATCAACATAGGTAACGCAATTTGTGCCGTCTTTTCCGGTCGTTTTTACTACATCGGGATATACCGGTTCACCGTTGAATACATTCCACCACTCATCCTTGGTTTCGTCCTTCAACGCATAATAATGCACCGTATAGGTTACGCTCTCGCAGCATTTGTACACGAAAATGATACTGTTCTCGTCGGAAGCACTCAGCGCTTCAATCGCGGCGCTTTTCTGCGTCGGGAAATAGTGCTCCCTGTAGTCCTCATACAGTTCGTTGCCGGTTTTCGGCTCGGCGGTGATCTTCACTCCCGCCGAAGCAGCACCGGTCGTCGGGGAAGCGATTTGGGTGCCGTCTTCGAGCATATAGTATATGGTATAGTCTACCTTTTCATCGCTCGTCCACTTTGCGTATACAAACAGGTCATCCTTTACCGGCGTAGAGCCGAAGTTGAATGTATGTTCGATCCCGTTTTTATCGCGGTAATACCAGCCGCGGAATTCAAGGCTTCCGTTCGTCGGTGTTCCCGGCTCCGTGCCGATGGCTTCGCCGTACTTTACCTGCCATGTCATACCCTTGAGAATATTCGACTGGCCTGCATAGGTATCCTGCTCTGTGAGGAAAGCGTATACGCCGCAGGTAATGCCTTCGTACTTTGCGTACAGCTTAAGGTCTGTCGCGGGCATGGTCGTGTCGCCGGCAATTTTAAACTCCGTTCCGGCAGTATAATCGGAAGAGGTGTACCAGCCGACAAACTTATACCCTTCCGGGGCTTCGGGCGTGAAGTCATCGTACTTCTGAATGTATTCCCCGAACTGCGGCGAACATGCTTTGAGCTCTGTGCCGTCCTGCTTGCAGAAAGTCAGTGCAGGAGTATTCCGCGTATAATAGAGCTCGTTGTCGCCAACGGCGGTAGTCTTCAGCACCGTGCTCTTGCCGTCGTTCGTGACCTGCGGATCGGAATCGCCCTGCGTAAAGCCTTCGATGTCGAAGAAGTCTTCTTTGTAGGTCAGCACCTTGTCCAGCGACCAGGGAATGGTCTCGGTCAGATAGACATCATAGTTTTTGCCGTCATGGATAATGCTGCCCTCCATGCCGCCGAGAGTTTCCGTATAGTAGACGATGCGCGCCTGATCTCCCGTGCCTTTGCGGTTGGACATGGTGAAGTTCATGCTCTGTGCCGGCATGGTTTGGATGCTGATAACACGGCTGTTGGTGGTGAGCTCGGGCACGGTGCTGTAGGGAATGGTCCAGTAAGCATCGGTGCCGTCCACCTGAATGGGGAAGTATCCGATGATGGATGCGCCCCATTTGGCAGTGATTGACTTCACCACTGTGTACTTCACATCCGTATCGGTGATCTCGAATGTACGGAAATTCAGAGTAAATACATTGCGGTTATAGTAAAGGTTGATAACGGTGGTGCCGTCGGACTGCACCGTTACTGTATTCTTTCCTTCTTCGTCAACGGTCATGTCGCCGCACTGAACGGAATGGAGCCACCACTTGGAAGCGTCCATGTCCACAATACCGGTGTAGCAATCCGAGGTATGGACATGCAGCGACTTGCCGCAAGTGTAGCAAGAGTCCTCGTGTTCTGTATGAGGGCAGGATACGGGGATTGCCTCGTATCTTTCATAGTACTCTTCGCACTTGAACACCGGCAGGTCACGGCGGTACACGCGTTCACCCATAAGACTGCTGTCTGGCTTCTCATAATTCCAGCCGAAAAAGCCGGACGAGCCAAAGCGATACCAGGTGTTGCCGGTATACAGATACCATCTGTCCACATCGCCGTACTCTGTGCTGCGATAGTGGTAAATATAGCCGTTCTGAACGCCGTCTGTGCCGTCGTCGAGAAGAGTAAACTGATGCAGTACCTCGCCGGACAGAGTTTCACCGACATCATACTTGTTGGCGTCATTCAGCCCGTATTCCGAAGCCGCATGGGTCGTATGCGGGCAGTTGCTCAGCTTGCAGCTGTCGTGCGTGTGTTCCTCTTTCTTGCAAACATTCTGAAAGATGAGATCCTGATAGGACAAAGGTTCTGATGTACTTCCAATGATTTCCTGCGTGCGAAGGAGCTCGTATCCCTCGGTGTCCGCTTTTTCGCCCCAGATTTTCAGCGTGACCTTTGCCTCGCCGTTTTTGATCCAGTAGGCCTTATATTTCAAATCCGCCGCGGGCATGGTTTCGGGGATCTCCACATCCAATGTCACGGAATCTTCCCCGGTGACAAGTCCCCAGTAGGCGAAGGTGCAGCCGTCCTTCGTGGGAGTGCCGACCTTAATTTTTGCGCCGTATTTCTTTTCTATATTTTCTACGCCTGTGCCGTCGTCCAGATCAAATTCGATCTTATAGCTATTGAGGTCATATTTAATATCGATGCGCGTGGTGCCGTTGCCGAGGATGACCGGAGAGCCATAGCTTTGGGCTGTATAGCCGTTGAGATCAAGTGCTGCATCGCCGACAGTCTCGCCGGTACGGCCGGACTTCGTTTCGGTCTTATAAAGATTATAAACCGTTTCGCTGTCCGGGGACTGCAGATAGTGGCACACGGTGTAGTTGACGGTCGATGCGACATAGTATACGGTGAGCGTTACATCTTCGCTGACGCTGTCGATGGCGAAAGTGTAGCTCCCGGCATTGACGAGTGCACCATCTACGCTGATACGCGACTCGTAGCCGACGACCGTCGGGAAGTAGACGGTTTCATTAAAGGAAACGTCGGCGTTGACCGTAAAGGTTTTGGGTTGTTCGGCGGCTTCGCCGTCCGGGTCCTTCGCATACACATACTTTACGGTAACGGTGTAGGATTTTACTTCCGTTTCCGTGTCCGGTTCTGCTTTCGAATCCGCTTCCGCTGCGGGATTAACGGTGAGCGTGATGACATTCGCCGTGCTGTCCGCCGATACGGTCAGGCTCTCCGGGGACATGGTCACGGTGCCGTCGGGGAGAACATTTTGATAGCACTCATCCGAGTGGGCGTGGGCTTCCTTGCCGCAGTTATAGCACTCGGCCACATGGGTGTTGCGCACGGTGCATTTTGCATCGTACACGCTGTCCGCGCCGGCCACGAAGCTGCCGCTCACATTGTCCGAGGGTGCGCTTTCGTATTTATAATAGGAATCACCCTGGCGCAGATAATAGGTTTCGCCGATTTGGTAAATGTACCATCCTTCGCCATAGCCGGTGCCGAGGGCATTGACTTTATCCTGTGTGCTCGCATCGAGCGTCACCGCAGCTGCATCGGCAGCAAAGCCGAAGCAGGTGACACTGTGGCTATGGGTGCAGCTTCCGGCACATGCAGCGGTGTGGGTATGCTCGGCTTTGTCGCAGATGAGGGCTTTTTTGAGCGTGTCCTGCGTGATCGCCGCACCCGCAGCGGCATAGAAGGTCTGCTCCGATGTGAGAGTGCTCTCTTCGGAGCCTGCGGCTTTGGTCTGCACTTTCACGGCAACCGGGGAGCTCTCTGTCGGTTCCTGCCACGCCGCGGTATAGGTCGTGGCTGTGACGGTCACGGCCTCCGTGGAGGTAAATACGATTTTCGTTACGTCCGACCAGCCGAGGAAGGTATACCCCTCCCTTGTCGGGTTCGGCACGGTGACGGATGTTCCCGCGGCAGCGCGGATGCTGTGAATGCCGGTGCCGCCGTTGAGGTTAAGCGTCAGGGTGACGGTGGTGTCGGTGCTCTCGCCGCCGGCCGTGTCGTCGGTCTCGCCGTCGGTCTCGCCTTTGCCGGAGGTGTCCGGATCGACAGCGGTCGTGTCGCTGCCGGTATCCGCGTCATCCGCGGCGGCAGAGTATGTCAGCGTCTCGGCCACAAGGCTGAACGAGAGGACGAAGCACATAAGGAGCGCAATGATTCTTTTCTTCATAACAGGCCAAAACCTCGAATCTGCAAGTCAAGTAAGGTGGATAGCGTTCCGCGTCGGTGCGCGGCTCCCGTCAGGCCTTCGGCCAGCCTTTGGCGTCGAGGGCCGAGTCGCCGTTGTTCGCGGTCTGCACGGCCTGTGCGGTCACATCCACCGTGGCCTCGGCGTTCTGGTACTCGTTGCCCATGTCAAGGGAGACGCTCACATTGGTGAAGAGCGGCTCGGTCGTCTCGCCGGAGGCAAGAGCTTTATTATAATAGTAATAGCCGTCGCCGCCGTCCGTCCAGTATTCCCTGTTGATGTCGAGCTCAACAAGGGAGAGATCCGCATCCGTCACGGACGGGATGCTCTTCTCGGCGCTCATGCGCACCCACGCATCGTTCGCGCCGGTGTTCGTGACTTCAACGATCTTCGTCACGGTGTCGCCGGGCATAACGCCTTCTTTGTCGGAGAACTTCTCGGTCTTGTCATCGTTGGCCCATTCGTTGAGCTCGATGGCAATGCCGCCCGTGGTGACAATGTTGTGCGCCGTCGCTTCGCGGGTAAAGTACGCGAGCGACTGACCTGCGATCATAGCAAAGCA
Organism: Oscillospiraceae bacterium; assembly: GCA_963628785.1. GTDB lineage: Bacteria > Bacillota > Clostridia > Oscillospirales > Oscillospiraceae > Apopatocola. Next base: position 8,646 of record CAVGGQ010000055.1, read on the forward strand.
AATGGCGATCAGTGACGCGAAAAGGAATCTCTTTTTCATTATTCTTTCTCCCTTCGTGGGTTCAATTGCAGTTTCATTTAAGACTCATGCGCATTTTTACGCAATTATCCTAATATAGCAACTCATTATAACGCAGATTATGTCAATTCGTCAAATAAAAAATTAAAACTTTTCAGAAAAATTTTGCAGACACCAAAAAAGACATACGCACCCGCCGAAAAGGTAGGTGCGTATGTCCGAAGAATGCGGGTTTTGTGAAGGAGAAAGCAACTCAGAAGATCTTTTTGCCGTCGAGGACGGCTTCTTTGAGTTCTTCGCCGCGGTAGACGAGTTTCAGGGAGAAGAAGGGAGCGTTCTGTTCGAGGAGCTTCAGGAAGATCCGGTCGCCCTGCCAGAGGGATTTTCCGTACAGCTCGTTCTTTTCGATCCAGGCGAGCTCGCCCTCGTCGCAGGACTGCTGCTCGCCGGTCCAGGCATCGGCGGTATAGAGGTGCATGTATTCGTCCTTGTAGATATCCGAGATGAATGTCACGATGCCGCGGAAGCGCCAGCGCGTGAGCGTGAGGCCGGTCTCCTCGCGGACTTCGCGCAGCAGGCAGTCTTCGGGGCTCTCGCCCGGTTTGAAGCGTCCGCCGACGCCGATCCACTTGCCGCGGTTGTTGTCGTCTTCCTTTTTGGTGCGGTGGAGCATGAGGTACTCGCTGCCGCGCTCGAGATAGCACAGCGTTGTCAGTTCGGTTTCCATTCTTTTATTCCTCCAAAGTCAAACTTTATCCATGGTTCAACGGCGTCCGCCAGGTGCTCAAAGGTCATCGTCTCGCCGGTGCGCGGGTGCGGGAATGAGAGAGTGCACGAGAAAAGGGCGATGTTCCCTTCCCCGCTGCCGCCGTATTTTTTGTCGCCCCACAGCGGCAGACCGCGCGAGGAAAACTGGCAGCGGATCTGGTGCGTGCGGCCGGTCAGCAGACGGATGCGCACGAGCGTGAGGCCTTCACGCTCGGCGACGGTATCATACACGAGCCGCGCTTCGCGCGTCTCGCTTGAGGGCGTGTCGGCGACAAATGTTTTGCGCTGCTTCCGGTCATGGCGCAGCAGGTCGCAAAGCTCGCCGTGCGGCTCTTCGGGGCTGCCGCAGAGCACTGCGACGTATTCCTTTCGCACCTCGCCGCATTCGATGGCTTTGCCGAGATCCGATGCGGCATGGCGCGTGCGGGCATACACCATCACGCCGCCCACGGCCGCATCGAGCCGATGCACCGTGTAAACAGGCGCGTTTTCGTCCCCGAGCGCTCTGCGGAGAAGCTGCGGCATGCCGCCGGGCTCGTCCGTAGAGAGCACGCCAGCCGGCTTCACGCACACAATGATTTTATTGTCCGCATACAAAAGCTCCAAAAATGCTCTCCCCCATTTGTGTCGGCTGATTGTATCATATAATTTATAATGTATGCAATGGCAAGTCCGCACAAGAATTTACATGGGCAGCACCGCATAATTCGGCAAGAGCGATTTGCGAGAGATTTTTCGCCGAATCAAGGAAGAAAACCACAGCCATACTTTGTGTATGGCAAGGTTTGATGACCCGCAAAGCGCCGAAGACGACATTGTGCGGTGTTGCCCACGCTGTTTTGCGGATTTGTGCGGTATTTTCCAAGACGCCCTTGCACCGCGGCGCCTGACGCCGTATACTGGGCGTGAGGTGATCCTTATGGGCGAGATATATCCCTCGTACTGCGAGAAATTTCAATGCATTGCTTCCGCCTGCCGCCACAACTGCTGCATCGGCTGGGAGATCGATATCGATGAACGGAGCGCGGCGCGCTATGCAAAGCTGCCCGGTGCGCTCGGCGAGACGGTGCGCGGCGCCATGGTAAAGGACGATGCGCTGCATTTCCAGCTCGACGAGGCCGGGCGGTGCGCGCTGCTGCGGCCCGACAATTTGTGCACGCTCCAGCATGAGCTCGGCGAAGGGGCGCTGTGCGATATCTGCCGCGACCATCCGCGCTGGCGAATATTTCTGCCCGGGCGGACGGAGGTCGGGCTCGGGCTCTGCTGCGAGGAGGCTGCGCGGCTGCTTCTCTCGTGCAAAGACAAGGTAACACTGCGCGGCGAGGTGACGAAAACGCCGCCGCGTGAAACGTGTGAGCTGCTCCTCTTCCGGCAGAAGCTCCTCGGCGCGGCGCAGGATCGCACTCTGCCCATCGGCGGGCGGATGCGCAAGATCCTCGCGCTCGCCGGTGCAAGCGTGCCGCGGCGGCCTCGCAGAGAATGGGCGACCTTCTTCTCCTCGCTCGAAGCGCTCGAGGACGAATGGGGCGAATCGTTTGATTTGCTTAACGGTAATATGAATTATGTAAAGTTTCATTCCGTTTTCCGCGCATGGGAAACGGAGTATGAGCAGCTGCTCGTGTACTTCCTGCTGCGCCACCTGCTCGAGGACGAGGGACGCGGTATGCCGCAGCGCGCCGCCTTCGCCGTACTGAGCACCTCGATGCTGTACGCGCTGGATGCTGCGGTTTACATAAATTCAGGTAAGCTTCCCTTCGAGAAGCGCGTCGAGCTCACAAGGCTGTGGTCTGCCAATGTAGAATACTCCGAGGATAATATGCGCGCGGTGCTCGTTGATTTAACATAATTTGATTTACGTAGTTCAGTTAACATATTATAATAAACATAATGTTATTGACATATTGTTGTTTGCATAACTCAGTTTACATAAATTTTGCTCAGATGTGAAAAATGAGGCGTTCTTCTGCCGAACGGCTGAGGAAGCGTCTCTGATTTTTCGGGTCGAAAATATCGATCAGGTCACGATGCCGCGGATGAACGGCGGGCGGACCGGGGCGGTGCCAGAGAACGTATAGCAGCGGAGAAGTTCTTCCTCGGCTACAGCGGCGTCTGCTTCGTTTTTGGCGTGGATCTCCGCGAGCTTGTCACCTTGGTGCAGGTAAGCGCCGCACTTCGCCGCGAGCACGATACCCACGGATAAGTCGATGACGTCCTCTTTGGTGGCGCGGCCGCCGCCGAGGTGCATGGAAACGAGGCCGATGTCCTTTGCTTCCATGGCCGCGATGTAGCCGTCGCGCGGCGCCTTCACGGTGCGTACGACCGAAGCCTTCGGGAGAAGCGAGGTATCGTACACGAGAGAGCTGTCGCCGCCCTGGGCGCGGACCATTTCCGCGAGTTTATCGAGCGCCGCACCGCTCTGAATTGAGCGTTCGAGGCGTTCTTTCGCCTCGGCGTCTGTTTCCGCAAGGCCGCTGCGGACGAGAATGTTCGTGCCGAGCACAAGGCACAGCTCGCGCAGATCCGGCACATCCGCGCCGCGCAGGACGGAGATGGCTTCCTTGACCTCGAGCGCGTTGCCCACGGCGAAGCCGAGCGGCTGATCCATGTCGGTGACGACTGCCGCCATGTTGCGTTTTGCCCGCTTGCCGACAGCGACCATCTGCCGTGCCAGTTCGAAAGCGGACTCTTCCGTTTCCATGAACGCGCCGGAGCCGGTCTTCACATCGAGCACGATGGTGCGCGCACCGGAGGCGAGCTTCTTGGACATGATGCTCGAGACGATGAGCGGAATGGAGTTCACGGTCGCGGTCACATCGCGCAGGGCGTACATCTTTTTGTCCGCCGGGGCGAGGTCTGCGCTCTGTCCGGCGATGGCGAAGCCGACTTTGTCCGCATTTTCCATGAACTTTTCGGGCGTCATCTCTACGCTGAAGCCGGGGAACGACTCGAGTTTGTCGATCGTGCCGCCGGTGTGGCCGAGGCCGCGCCCGGACATTTTCGCCATTTTTCCGCCGCACGCCGCGACCATCGGGCAGAGCACGAGCGAGGTTTTGTCGCCGACGCCGCCGGTCGAATGCTTGTCGGCTGTGTGCTTGCCGAGCGGTGAGAGATCCACGGTGTCACCGGAGTGCTCCATTGCGAAGGTGAGCTGCGCCGTCTCCTCCGGATCCATGCCGCGAAAATAGATTGCCATCAGCAGCGCGGACATCTGGTAGTCCGGGATGTCCCCCACTGTGTAGCCGTGGATAATGTATTGAAGCTCATCCTTCGTGAGAGTGAGCCCCTGCTTTTTCTTTTCGATCAAATCGGTCATATGCATGACATAACACCTCTTTGGCTGTATAGTAGCACAATTTTGTCCGGGAAACAAGACGCACGAAGACACACAGAAGACACACAATTTTTGAAAATTAACTGTTGACATTTTCCGCATGAAATGCTAATATAGTCAAGCTGACATTCGCGCGAGTGGTGGAATTGGTAGACTCGCTAGATTCAGGTTCTAGTGTCCACTCCGGACGTGGGGGTTCAAGTCCCCCCTCGCGCACCAAACCAAAATAATCCGAACCAGATTTTCTTAATTGGAGATGGGTTCGGATTATTTGTTTTCTTTGAGCGTTTCGAGGATACGCACTTCCGAAACGGTGTGGTCAAGCGTCCGGAATCCAAACCGAGAGGGCCGAGAAAACCGAAACGGAAAAAGGAGGGTAACTGTGAGGAACATCAAAAGCTGTGAATTCAACATGGACACGGGCTGTGTGGAGCTGCGATTCCTGGACGGCGGCATGATCTCTATCGACTGCACCGCCGTGGAGAACGAAGTGGCGGACAATCGTTTCCAACGGTCGG
>CAVGGQ010000056.1:0-13071 GCA_963628785.1 Oscillospiraceae bacterium
GCATTTCCTTGCAATACACAAAGTATTGCTGCGTCAAAGCGCCTCATTCGGAAGCAAAATTTGCTCGCAAATCGCTCTTGCCGAATTATGCGGTGCTGCCTTAGATTTCGATCTCGCAGTCGGGCTCGACCTTTTTGCAGGCTTTCAGAACGCTCTGCATAACGGTCTTCGGCTCATAGCCCTCGGCAAATTCGACGATCATTTTCTGCGTCATGAAATTGACGACGGCGCTTGCAACGCCCTCCACCTTTTTGGTCGTGTCTTCCATAAGATTTGCGCAGCTGGCACAGTCCACTTCGATTTTGTAAGTCTTTTTTATAATGTCTATCTCCTTTTCGGTCATTTGTTCATTCCTTTTTGTCGGTGACAATTAAACTCTTGCTTAATCGTTACAAGTGCAGTATACTGGGTGCGTGCCAAAAAATCAAGCCGTTTCGGGACATGCTTCCAAAACGGCAAACGGAATTTCCAAAAAGGACAAGGAGGACTTTTCATGCCGGAATTTTCCCTGCCGCACGATCACGGTGCGCACACGCACGATGAGGATCTGCACCGTGCACTCGCGGACGAAGCACATTTCGGCGCCGCTGCGGAACTTTTCCGCGCACTCGGCGACCCCACGCGCGTGCGCATTTTCTGGCTGCTCTGCCACCGTGAGGAGTGCGTCATCAACATTGCGGCCATGCTCGATATGTCCAGTCCCGCCGTGTCACACCATCTCCGCTCGCTGACGGACTGCGGCCTGCTCGAGAGCCGGCGCGACGGCAAAGAGGTCTATTACAAAGCGCCCGACACCGTGCAGGCGCAGCTTCTTCACGAGATCTGCGAGCAGGTGCTCGAGATCGCCTGTCCGGAAAAGGATGTGAATTTCGGCGCGTCGCAGGAGCAGATCATCCGCAATGTGCATGATTACATGGTCGAGCATCTCTCCGAGCGCATCACGATCGAAGAGCTCTCGCGCATCTTTCTCATGAACACCACGACGCTCAAGGCGGTATTCAAGCGCGTCTACGGTATGACGCTCGCCGCGCACATGAAAGCGCACCGCATGGAAAAGGCAGCATCCCGCCTCCTCGCCACGCAGGACGACATCGGGGTGATTGCCAAAGCCGTCGGCTACGAGAGCCGGAGCCGCTTCACCGCCGCCTTCCGCGAAGCCCTCGGCGTCTCTCCGGGAGAGTACCGGAAGCAGCATTCGGCAATTTGATGCTTGACAAATCCTTATCTGCGACCTATAATCGCGTCCATCGAAGGCAAAGGCGTCTCGGAGATCGATTTCCGAGACGCCTTTTTCATGCTTTTTTCAGAAAGACGGAGGAGATACGGCAAAAATCACCTGCACGGTTTCCTCGGTCGGATTGTACCAGCGGTGCATAGCGCTTCCGGGGATGCGTATGCTGTCCTCATGGTGCAGCGTATAGGTGTCGCCGTCGATTTCCAGCTGAACTTCCCGGCCGAAATAGAAAAACGCAACTTCTTCCCCATAGTGTCCCTTGGGTTCACGGCAGGAATATGTTTTCGGCGGAATGACCATCATACAAAATTCGATTTCTCCTCGGGTGTCCGGAGTAAGCAGTTCGTACACCATAGAAGGTTCATTCTTGTTGCCGAGCGTTTTCCGTTCATTGGGTGAAACGACTGCGGAAGCGGTGTCTTCGTCTTTGAAAAAGTAATAAACCGGAGTTTCCAGCGCCGAGCTGATGGCACGAAGCGTCGGTATGGAGGGGTTGACCGCTCCGTTTTCAATTTGGCTGATCATAGAAGCCGTCAGTCCGGTCATGGCCGCGAGCTTACGGACGCTGAGCTTTTTCCCATTCCGAATGGCCTGTATTTTTTTTCCGAGGTTTAATTCTTCCACTTGCTTTGCTCCCTGTAGCTTGATCTGTTTTTATCTTTGTATTTTACAAAATCCGGCAGGTTTTTGCAAGGTTGAATTTTATATATGCTGATGTCGGCTTGTTTAGTTTTGCTAAACACTTTGTTTGTGTAAAAATGCGCGAAAAATATATGTCCATTTTATGAATGAATACAAATTTACTTATTCTCAGCGTTTTTATCTTGACGCCTTTAGTCGTTTTTGGTATAGTGCGCGTATAAGTCATTCTCATTGTATTAATTTTGACTTATCAAATTATGAAAGGAGTATGTACCATGTTGGATGTACTGATCAAAAACGCCAAAATAATCGACGGAAGCGGAAAGCCGGCATATAAAGGAAATGTAGGCATTTCCGCCGGTAAACTCGTCATGGCAAACGGCAGTGAGGAAGCTGCGTCCGTAATCGACGCGGAAGGAAAATATGTAAGTCCCGGTTGGATCGATGCCCATTCCCACGGCGATATGATCCTCGGTTCCGAGGACGCGCATCTTTTCAAAACTACGCAGGGCGTAACGACCGAGATCACCGGTCAATGCGGCTTGTCCATGGCTCCCGCCGTTCCGGAAAATCTGGCAGCCATTCAGAATATGCTTTCCATGGGCACGACCTGGTTCCCGGAAGACATGAAAAACTGGAGCAGTTTTGCGCGTTTTTTGGAGTATGCCGACAAGCAGAAGCTGACGGCTAACGCAAAAATGTACATCGGTCACAGCAGCCTTCGCATTGCCGTAATGGGAATGGAAAATCGTCCTGCCACGGATGCGGAACTCGATAAAATGAAGGGTGTCCTTCGCGAGGCGATGGAAGCAGGTGCCGCCGGTTTCTCCACCGGTCTCATCTATACGCCGAGCTGTTATGCCGAAGAGAAGGAAATTATTGAGCTTGCCAAAGTCGTTGCTCCTTTTAATGGCGTTTACGCCAGCCACATGCGTAACGAGAGCGACAAAATCGTTGAGGCCGTGAAAGAGACGATCAATGTCGGTCGTCAGGCCGGTGTGCTTGTTGACATTTCTCACCACAAAATGCTCGGCAAGCCGAACTGGGGCAAGCAGAAGGAGACGCTCGCGCTCATCCATCAGGCACGCGATGAAGGCATTGAGGTCATCTGCGACCAGTACCCCTACACCTGCAACATGACCACGCTCAACGCCTGCATGCCGCCTTGGTACTTTGAAAAGGGCTTCCATGCCATGACAGACAAACTGAGAGACAAGAGTTTTCGCGAAAAAATCAAAGCGGAAATGGAAGACCAGTCGACCCCGTATGACAACTATTATCTGAATGCCGGCGGATGGAGCGGCGTATATGTCTACTCCTCTTCAAAAACGCCCGAAGCCGAGGGACATTTCATTACGGAATACGCGGAATCCATCGGCAAAGATCCCTGGGATGCATTCTTTGATATGTGTGTTGCCAACAACTGTGAAACCGGCGGTGTCTACAGCAGTATGTGCGATGAGGATGTATGCGAGATTATCCGCGATCCCTACTGCATCGTCGGCAGTGACGGTCTGACACGCAGCTGGAAAGAAAAAGGACATCCTCGCGCAAGCGGCACTTTCCCGCATGTTATTACCTACTTTGTTAAAGAAAAGAAGATCCTTACGCTTGAGGAAGCCATCAACAAGATGACCGGCCGCACAGCCGAGTATCTGCACATTAAAAACAAAGGCCTTATCAAAGAGGGCTATGATGCGGATCTTGTCATTTTTGATTACGACAAGCTTCAGGACACCGCCACTTACAGTCATTCAAACAGCATTACCGAGGGCATTGACTCCGTTTATGTCAGCGGCGAACTTGTTTACAAGGACAAGCAGTTCACCGGCGCCGCTCCTGGCCGCATGATCCGTCACAACGCATAAACATAAACTATATAATATAAAAAGAAGGGAAAGAACACTATGTCACCGTTGATTGCATTTCTGATCGTATTTGTTGTCCTTCTCATTGCGCTGATCAAATTTAAGGTAACTCCTTCTGTCGGCCTTTTTGCCGCTGCCGTAGTATTCGGCCTCATGGTCGGCATGCCCGCTTCGGATATTCTGAACAATCTTCCTGCCGGATTTGGCAGTATGATGAAGAGCATCGGCCTTCTCATCGTGTTCGGCAGTATTTTCGGTGATTTTCTCGGCAAATCCGGCGCTACGGAAGAGCTCGCCAAGGGTATGGTTCGTCTGTTCGGAAAGAAGAACGATTATCTTGCACTGAACCTCGTCGGTTTCATTCTTTCCATTCCCATTTACTTTGGCTGCGCTTACATTATGACTGCGCCGCTCGTGAACGCGCTGCAGAAAATCAGCAAGAAAAGCATGAAAGGCTATGTTATCGCCATTTTCTCCGGCCTTATGCTCACGCACAGTTGTGTCGCTCCTACGCCCGGTCCTCTCGCCGTTGCCGGTCAAATCGGTGCAAATGTCGGTTGGTTTATCATTTGGGGTATCGTAGTCTGCCTGCCCGCCAGCATTCTCGTCGGTTGGCTCTATGCGAATATTGTAAATTCCAAAGAAGAAAAGCTTCGTATGCACGCCGCAATGCAGGAGCTCGTGGAAGACGAAGATCTTCTTGCTCCCGACCCGACCAAGCCCTCTGCGCTGAAGGCCTTCCTGCTCATCATGCTCCCCATCGTCCTCATCGTTTTTGCTTCGATCTTCTCCCTCTTTGTGACGGAAGGTCCCGTGTACACCGTCATCAACTTTATCGGAAACTCCAACATTGCGCTCTTCGCAGCTATGCTTATTACCGGTTTTGTTCTGCACAGATATATGCCCGAAAAGAGCGTTATGCAGTTCATTGACGAGTCTGCCGATCGCACCGGCAACATTCTTCTCATCGTCGGTGCCGGCGGCTGCTTTGCCACCATGCTCGGTGCTACGACCATGAGCACAGACCTCGTTAACATTATGTCCGCGACCAAGATGCCCGTCATTCTGCTTGGCTTCCTGCTGGCATTCTGCATCCGTGCCGCTGTCGGTTCGGCTACAGCAGCCATGCTCACTTCTGTCGCAATTGCCGGCCCCGTGTGCACAGCTTCGGGAATGTCTCCGGTTATTGCCGGTCTCTCCGTATGTCTCGGCGCAAATGCGGCAACATTCCCGACGGATGTCACATTCTGGTTCCCGTCCACTTACAACAGCCTTGACACCAAGGATTGCATTGCAACCACAACGGTCCCGTGCATTCTCACCGGCATCATCGGTATGATCGTCCTTGTAATTCTCAACGCTTTCTCCGGAGTTCTCCCCGGGATGTACTAAAGGAGCTTCCATGGTCTCATCGAATAAAATTATTGCCGGAAGAACCGTCGCCGATTGGATATCGGAGTGCCCGGTCGTTGCCGACATATGTGCTTTGAAGGAAACTGCCTGGTTAAATCCGGACAAGATGCCGTTTGAAGAGGCTAAGGCGGCTTGTACGTTCGGAATAGGGGATGTAGAAGATGCCGCTGCGCGTTTGGAGCGCTTTGCGCCCTATATCCGCACGGTGTTTCCCGAAACAGTTGCAAGCGGCGGCATCATTGAATCCGAAGTCCGCCCGATCCCGGAAATGCAAAAGGTTCTGGAGAGCGAATTCGGCGGTGAAATTGACGGCCGGGTATGGATCAAGCTGGATAGTCATCTTCCGATTTCCGGCTCGATCAAAGCTCGCGGCGGTATTTACGAGGTGCTGAAAACAGCGGAAGACATTGCTCTGCAAAGCGGAACGCTGCGTCTGTCCGATAACTACGCCGTGTTGGCAACAGAGCCCTTTCAAAAGCTATTCTCGCAATACTCCATCGCCGTAGGATCTACCGGAAACCTCGGTCTGTCCATCGGCATTATGAGTGCAAAGCTCGGTTTTAAAGTCACAGTCCACATGTCCGCCGACGCCCGGCAGTGGAAAAAAGACTTGCTGCGAAGCAAAGGCGTTAATGTTGTGGAGTATGCGTCGGACTACAGTATCGCCGTTGCCGAAGGAAGAAAACTTGCAGCTGATGACCCTTACTGCCATTTCGTTGACGACGAAAACTCCAAAACGCTGTTCCTGGGGTATACCGTTGCGGCGCTGCGTCTTAAAAAGCAGTTTTACGATCTCGGTATTACGGTCGACGCAGAACATCGCCCGCTGTTTGCATATCTTCCCTGCGGCGTAGGCGGCGGCCCCGGCGGTGTTGCGTTTGGTCTCAAGATGGTTTTCGGCGATGCCGTTCACTGTTTCTTTGCCGAGCCGACCCATGCTCCCTGCATGATGCTCGGTATGGCTACCGGAGAAAACAATCGAGTCTCCGTTCAGGATTTCGGCGTAGACAATCGTACGGCCGCCGACGGACTGGCTGTCGGGCGTGCCTCGGGCTTTGTCGGTTCATTTATGCGTCCATTTATGAGCGGCTGTTATTCTCTTTCGGACGAGCGAATGTACCGCTTTCTCGCAGAGCTTGCCGATGCCGAAGGAATTTACCTCGAGCCGAGCGCTCTCGCCGGAATGTACGGTCCGGTGCTGCTCCGAAACGGTTCCCCGCTCGGGGACTATATCTCCGCTAACGGCTTGACCGATGCCGTCAAGGACGGTATCCATCTCGTTTGGGCAACCGGCGGCAACATGGTCCCGTGCGAGGAAATGCAGCACTATTACGAAAAAGGCAAATCGCTCTTATAAAAAATATCCGCCGAGTGTATGACCCGGCGGATATTTTTATGGCAATACCGCATAATTCAGCAAGAGCGATTTGCGAGCAAATTTTGCCCCTAAACGAGGCGCATTGACGCGACAATACTTTGTGTATTGCAAGGAAATGCGGGAGCAAAATTTCCGCAAAGCGCCGCAGACGACATTGTGCGATGTTGCCTTATATATAACGATATGTTATGTATTAGCCCATGGCTCGGAAGGCGTCCTCGTAGGGGGCGCTGCAGAGGCCTTTTTCGGTGATGATGCCGGTGATGAGGGTGTGGTCGGTGACATCGAAGGCGGGGTTATAGACACCGACGCCTTCGGGAGCCATGCGCTTTTTGTACCAGAGCTCGGTGACCTCCTCGGCGGGGCGCTGCTCGATGGGGATCTCTGCGCCGCTTGCGAGAGACATATCGATGGTAGAACTCGGCGCGCACACATAAAACGGAATGCCGTAGTGCCGTGCCAGAACTGCGACGGCCGAGGTGCCGATCTTATTCGCCGCATCGCCGTTTCGCGCCACGCGGTCGCACCCGACGAACACGATGTTGATTTTTCCGGTCTGCATGAGGCTCGAAGCGGCGTTGTCGCACAGAAGCGTCGTGTCGAGTCCCGCCGCGTGCATCTCGAGTGCCGTGAGCCGTGCACCCTGCAGGAGTGGGCGAGTTTCGTCGCAGTACACGCGCAGGTCATTCCAGCCGTGCTCAAGGGCAATGTACATCGGAGCTGTTGCCGTGCCGTACTTGGCAGTGGCGAGCGTGCCGGCATTGCAGTGCGTCAGGATGCCGTCGCCGTGATGCAGCAGGGAGAAGCCGATCGCACCGATATTGCGGCTGATGGCGACATCCTCATCGCGGATATTTTGCGCTTCCGTGAACAGGATCTCACAGATCTCGGGCAGACTCTTCTCGCGGTTTTTCTCCGCCGTATTCCATATGCGCTCGAGTGCCCAGAAAAGGTTCACCGCCGTCGGACGCGCGGACGCGAGATAGTCCTTTGTCACACGGAGCTTTGCGAAGAAATTCTCCTTATCCTCCGCGTTTTCCGCCGCGATCTGTGAGGCCGCCAAAGCCAGCGCATACCCGGCGCACACGCCGATGGCCGGCGCACCGCGCACCCGCAGCGCATAGATTGCCTCGCGTATGTCCGCCATATCCGAAAGATGCAGGATCTTCACCTCGCCCGGCAGCAGCGTCTGGTCGAGGATCTCCAGATGCGTCCGATCCAGCGAGAGCAGTACGGTATCGAGTTCCAGTGCTTTCACGGTTTTTTCTCCTTTACTGTACAGTGTAAAAACGGAGCCGTTTAGGGAGCGGCTCCGTTTGTCTTCTTTATTTCTCGGCCTTCATCGCAAGGTAGGCGTTGATGAAGCCGTCGATGTCGCCGTCCATGACGGCCTGGATGTTGCTGTTTTCAAAGCCGGTGCGCGTGTCCTTGGCGAGGGTGTAGGGCATGAACACGTAGGAGCGGATCTGGCTGCCCCATTCGATCTTCATCTGCACGCCCTTAATGTCGGAGATCTTCTCGAGATGCTCGCGCTCCTTGATCTCGGCCAGGCGGGCGCGCAGCATGGATTTGCAGTTTTCCAGATTCTGGAAATGGCTTCGCTCGACCTGCGAGGAAACAACGATGCCCGTCGGGATATGCGTAAGGCGAACGGCCGAGGATGTTTTGTTGACCTTCTGTCCGCCGGCGCCGGAGGAACGGTAGACATCCATTTTGATGTCCTCGTCGCGCAGCTCAATGTCCGTGTCGGCCTCGCCGATCTCGGGCATGACCTCGACGGCGGCAAAGCTCGTGTGGCGGCGGCCGGAGGCATCGTACGGCGAGATGCGCACCAGACGATGGACACCGTTCTCGCTCTTCAGATAGCCGTAGGCATTCTCGCCTTCGATCTTGATCGTTGCGGACTTGATGCCGGCTTCTTCACCCTCCTGATAGTCGAGCAGGGTGTACTTGTAGCTGTGGCGGTCAGTCCACATGGTGTACATACGGTAAAGCATCTGCGTCCAGTCCTGTGCCTCGGTACCGCCTGCACCGGCGTGGAAGGTAAGGATGGCGTTGTTCGCGTCGTACTCGCCGGTGAGCAGCGTCGAAAGGCGCATGGCCTCGAGCTCTTCGGAGAGTGTGTCGTACTCGGCCTTCAGGTCATCGAGCATGGATGCGTCATCCTCCTCGAGGGCCATTTCGCACATGGTAAACAGATCGTCCCAGGAGGAGCGAAGCTTATCGTACTTTTCGCACTTGGTCTGCAGCTGCTTGATGCGCTGCTGCACCTGCTGTGAGTGGGCCACATTGTTCCAGAAGCCGTCCTGCGCGCTCTCTTCCTGCAGCTCTGCGATCTCACGCTTCGCCTCGTCCAGATGCAGTGCCTCGCCCAAATCGTCCAGCGTAGGCTTGAGCGCATTGAGCTTTCCTTTATACTCTTCGAATTCCAACATTGACATAGCAAAAATTCCCTTTAACTCATAGCTTTCCATTTAACCATGATATTATATACAATAAATGGAGCTTTGTAAAGTACGGAATTTTCGGTTGTAGCATTACATTGTTGCGCCGAAATTGCAAGTGACGCTTGCGTTTTTCGGCAAATTCCTATATAATAAATTTGTTATGGATATTTTTCTTTATGGAAACGATTATAAATATGCGGCGGAGCAGATACTCCTGATGCTCTTTCCGGACGAGAGACCGGTGTATCCGGAGAAGCCGGGCGGGGACAAAAGCGTTTCTCTCACATTGCATGAGGGAAAAATCTACGCGACAGCCTCCTGCCGACTGGTGTACGGAGGGCGTACGGTGCACGCTTCGGCGCGGATCCGCTCCGAGCATCTGCGCGATGTGAACGAGCGGCCGCGTCTCGAGCAGCGCATCTTGAAGTTTGCTTTCTATCGCGCCGCGCTCGCCGCAGGGCGCGAAAAGCCGGAGTGGGGCTGTCTTACCGGCGTGCGTCCGGCGAAAATGCTCTCAAATTTCAAGCATAGGGACGGACTTTCTGAGCGTGAGGCCGTGCGCATGCTCACCGGAGCGTTCGGTGTATCAAAGGAGCGCGCTTCGCTCGCCCTCGCCGCAGAGCGTGCCGCCGAAGAAGCGAAGGCCTCACTCGCGCCGGTGGATGTGTGCCTCTATATCGGCATACCGTACTGCCCGACGCGTTGCGCCTACTGCAGCTTTGTGAGCGTGGACGCGCCGAAGCTTCTCAAGAGCATTCCCGAGTATCTGGATGCGCTCGAGAAAGAAATGTGCGCCGCGGCCGCGTCCGTAAAAGCCGCCGGGCGGCGGATCGTCGCGGTGTATGTCGGCGGCGGAACACCCACGACGCTCGATGCCGCACAGCTCGACCGCCTGCTGCGGGATACGAAAGCGTGCTTTGACCTCAGCGCCTGCCGCGAGTTTACAGTGGAAGCCGGACGTCCCGACACCGTGACGGAGGAAAAGCTGCGCGTGCTCACCGAGCACGGCGTGGATCGCGTGAGCGTGAACCCGCAGACCATGTCGGACGAAGTGCTCGCCGCCATCGGACGGCACCACACTGTCGCGCAGGTGCGTGAAGCCGTGGAGATGGTAAAGAAATTCCCATCGCTCGCCTTCAATATGGATCTGATCGCCGGCCTTCCGGGGGATACGCCCGAAACATTTGCCGAGACCGTCCGCGAGGTCATCACGCTCGGCGCGCACAACATCACAGTGCATACGCTCGCCCTCAAAAAAGGCTCGCGCTTCCTCACCGAAGGCACGGCTCTTCCGGACGGAGCGGCCGTCGGCGAGATGCTCACCGCTGCGCGCTCGCTGCTTGAAGAAGCGGGCTACGCGCCGTACTACCTCTATCGGCAGAAATTCATGTCCGGCAGCTTTGAAAATGTCGGCTGGACGAAACCGGGCTATCAAAACCTCTACAACATCTGCATCATGGAAGAGCTCTGCGGCATTCTCGCCGTAGGCGCGGGCGGTTCCACGAAGCTCACCGCCGAGGGCGGCATCGTGCAGCGCATCATGGCGCCGAAATACCCGCGCGAATATATGGAGCGCATCGAAAAAACCTGCGAAGAAAAGGACGAGATCGTCCGCTTTTACGCAGAGCATACCGACAAGAAATAAAGAGGGCCGATCATGGCATTCTATCTTTCCGAGATCAATGAGCGCTGCCGCACGGATGCGCGCGCGTTTATCGCCGACTGCGACAAAATTTATGCCGACCGGCTGGAACTGGCCGCCGACCAAATCATGGAGAACATGGCGAAGAGCCCCATTGTGCTCCTCTCCGGACCCTCCGGCAGCGGCAAAACGACTACATCACTCAAAATCTGCGAAGTGCTGGAGAACCGCGGCGTGCGTACGCACAGCATCTCCATGGACAACTACTTCAAAACCGTCTCCCCGGAGACCACACCGCGTACGCCCGAGGGACGCTATGACCTCGAGTCACCGCTGTGCCTGGATATGGACCTGCTCAACGAGCACTTCTCCGTTCTCTCCGAGGGCGGACGCATTCTCGTGCCGCGCTACGATTTTGTCCATCAGCAGCGTGACCTGGAACCGAGCGCATCGCTTCGCCTCGGCAAAAACGAGGTCGTCGTCTTTGAAGGCATTCATGCGCTCAACGACATTATCACCGGCGCACACCCCGAGGCGTTCAAGCTCTACATCAGCGCGCGCAGCAATGTTTTGGACGACGACGGCACGATGATCTTCAAGGGCACATGGATGCGCCTGATGCGGCGCACCGTGCGCGATTATCTCTTCCGCGGCACGCAGGCACAGCAGACGCTCGCAAGCTGGGCCAACATCCGCCGCGGCGAGAAGCTCTACATTTCCCCCTTTAAGGAGAAAGCGGATCTGAAGTTTGATTCCGCATTTGCCTACGAGGTGCCGGTGCTCAACAACACCGCGACCGACCTTTTCCTCGCAATGCCCGCCGACACGCCGCGCTACAGCGAGCTTGCCCGCATCATGCCCGCCTTCGAGCGGTTCGAGGACATTTCTCCTGACCTTCTCGCCAACGACTCCCTCCTGCGCGAATTTATCGGTGGCGGCAAATACGGCGGCTGAATCAAGATGCCCCGCGGGGCGTCTTCCGAAGAAAGGAAATAAACACTCATGCCCCAGTTTCGCGACGCAAACGAAAAACGAAATTTCATGCTCAATACGCCCATACCGAAGCTTGTGCCGAAAATGGCGCTGCCGTCGATCGCGGCGATGCTCGTCTCGAGTGCCTACAATCTGGCGGACACGCTCTTCGTAAGCCACCTCGGCACGAACGCCACGGGCGCGGTCGGCGTGAACGGCTCGATTGACCTCATCATTATGATGGCCGGCTCTCTCGTGGCCGTGGGCGCGGCGAGCCTTACCTCGCGCCTCCTCGGAGCCGAAGAGGATCAGCGCGCGCAGGAGGTGCTCTCCACATGCTTCTTTCTCGCGCTTGTTTTCGGCTTTGCGGTAATGGGGCTCGGCTTCGCGTTTCAGGACGAAATTCTCCGCCTGCTCGGCGCAAATGACGACATTCTGCCCTACTCGGAGCAGTACTGCCAATACATTCTGCTCGCCGCGCCCTTTATGGCGACAAGCTTCGTGCTCAATCAGTGCCTGCGCGCCGAGGGCAGCGCCGTGTTTTCCATGATCGGCATGGTGACGGGCGCGGTGCTCAACGTGGGCCTCGACCCGCTCTTTATCTTCACATTCGGCTGGGGTGTTGCGGGCGCGTCGGCGGCGACGGCCATTTCGAAGGTCGTTTCCTGGTGCATCCTCATGACGCCGTACCTGCGCCGTCACACGATCCTGCACATTCACCCGAAGTCCTTCCGCCTGCGCCGGAAGGACCTCAAGGAAGTGTGTGCCATGGGCAGCGCGAGCTTTTTCCGCAACGGTCTCGGTACGCTGGCGAGCATCCTTTTAAACCGCCTTGCCGGCGGCTACGGCACGAGCGCCCTCGCGGCTGTCAATGTGGCCAACCGCATCACCATGTTCATGACGAGTGCGTGCCTCGGCTTCGGCCAGGGCTTTCAGCCGGTCGCGGGCTTCTCGTGGGGCGCACGGCGCATGGACCGCGTGCGGGAATCGTTCCGTTTTTCCATGATCGCGTGCGTGGCGGGCATATCCGTCGCGGCACTCATCATCGGCATATTCGCCCGTCCCATCCTCCTGCTCTTTACGGAGGATGACGCAGAGCTCGTGCGCATCGGCGTATTCTCTCTGCGGATACAATGCCTTGCCATGCCGTTCCACGGCTTTGCCATCATCGTGAATATGCTCTGTGCCGGCATCGGGCGGGCACTTCCGTCACTCCTGCTCGGCATGGCGCGGCAGGGCATCTGCTTCTTCCCGATACTCCCGGTGCTCATCGCTCTCTTCGGCGTATACGGCATTGCCGCCGTTCAGGGCGCCGCCGATATGTTCACGCTCGTCCTCGCCGTTCCCATTGCCGTTCGCGTATCGAAGGTGATACGCGAAAAAGAAGCCGAAATATTGAGCGAAACCGCATAAAACCGATAATCATAACCGCGGGCAAAGCCCGTGGTTTGCTCTAGGCCTATAAGGCCATGATA
>CAVGGQ010000057.1:0-12784 GCA_963628785.1 Oscillospiraceae bacterium
CCGAATCAAGGAAGAAAACCTTGCCATACTTTGTGTATGGCAAGGTTTGATGACGTGGAGTCGGCGAAAAAGATCCGCAAAGCGCCGCAGACGATATTGTGCGATGTTGCCTGAATTACTCGGCGTCGGCGAGGGCTTTGGCTTCTTCTATGACTTTCTGCTGGACGTTGCCGGGGGCTTCTTCGTAGCGGACGAACTTGCAGGTGAAGGAGCCGCGTCCCTGGGTCATAGAGCGCAGGTCGATAGTGTAGGAGCTCATCTCCGCCATCGGGACCTCGGCTTCGACGGTCTGCATGCCGTCTTCGGCGTTCATGCCGAGCACGGTGCCGCGGCGCTTGGAGGAGATGTCGGACATGATGTCGCCGAGGTTGGCGTCGGGGATGGTGACCTTCAGGAGACCGATGGGCTCGAGGATGGTCGGCTTCGCGCGGGGGATGCCGTCCTTATAGGCGAGCTGAGCGGCGGTCTTAAATGCCATTTCATTGGAGTCGACGGGATGGTAGGAGCCGTCGTACAGCGTGGCCTTGAGGTTCACGAGGGGGTAGCCGGCGAGGACACCCTTGTTGACGGCTTCGCGCAGACCCTTTTCCACGGCGGGGAAGAAGTTCTTGGGAACGCTGCCGCCGAAGACTTCCTCGGCGAAGATCATTTCCTCGGACTCCTCCTGGGGCTCGAAGCGGATCCACACATCGCCGAACTGGCCGCTGCCGCCGGTCTGCTTCTTGTGACGGCCGTGGGCTTCGACTTTCATCTTGATCTTCTCGCGGTAAGGCACACGGGCGGGCTTGAGCTCGCTGTCCACGCCGAAGCGGCTCTTGAGCTTGGCGCACAGGACACTCAGCTGGATGTCGCCGGCGCCCGCGAGGACCATCTGGTGTGTCTCGGCGTTGTTCGTGACGGTGAAGGAGATGTCTTCCTCGTTCAGACGGGCGAGGCCGTTGGCGATCTTGTCGTCCTGGCCCTTCGTCTTCGGGGAGATGCACATGGAGTAGCACGGCTCCGCGATCTCGATGGCGGGAAGCTCGACTTCGTTAGCGGGATCGCACACGGTGTCGTTCGTCTTCCAGTCCATCTTGCCGATGGCGACGATGTCGCCGCAGCAGGCTTCCTTGACCTCGGTGGTCTTCTTGCCGCACATGGTGTACAGACGGCCGAGCTTATCGGTGCAGGAGGTGCGCATGTTGCGCAGGGACATATCGGCGGTCAGTTTGCCGCTGACGAGCTTGATGAAGTTGTACTTGCCGAACTGGTCGGACACGGTCTTGAAGACGAGACCCGCGGTCACGCCGTTCGGATCGATGCCTTCGACCTCATCGGGTGAGGGGACATAGTCCGCGATGGCCTGCAGGAGAGCCTGCGTGCCGACGCCATTCGTGCCGATGCCGCAGAGCACGGGAACGAAGCTGCGCTCCTTGAGACCGGCCTTGATGCCGGCAATGGTGTCTTCCTCGGAGAGGGTCATTTCCTCGAAGTACTTTTCCATGAGCTCTTCGGTGGTGGCGGCGGCTTCCATAAGAGCCTCGCGGAGCTCCTCGACCTTGCCTTCGTCGGCGGCGGGGACGGCGACCTTCACAGTCTTGTTGCCGTTGGTCTCATAGGCCACGTTGTGCACGAGGTCGATGACGCCGGTGCCGTCGGAGGTGGGAGCCGTAACGGCGCAGACGCTGCTGCCGTACTTGGCCTTGAGTGCATCGAGCACACCGTAGAAATCGCCGTGCTCTTCATCGAGCTTGGAAATGTAGAACATGACGGGCTTTTCGGCCTTCTTGAGCATCTTCCAGCTGCGCTCGGCGCCGACGGACAGGCCGTCCTTCGCGGTGCAGAGAATGATGCCGGTCTCAACGGCGCGCAGGGCTGCGGCGACTTCGCCGACGAAGTCCTGGAAGCCCGGGCAGTCGATGACGTTGATCTTCTTGCCGCCGAAAGAAATGGGGGCAATGGCGGCGGAGATCGTTACCTGGCGCTTGATCTCTTCGGCATCGTAGTCGCATACGGTGTTGCCGTCGGAGACCTTGCCCTGGCGGTCGATGGCGCCGGTCATGTAAAGCATGTTCTCGGTAAGAGTGGTCTTGCCGCTGCCGCCGTGACCGAGCAGGCAGACGTTCCGGATGTCCTTGGTTGTGTAGCTCATGGGTGTTGTCCTCTCCTTAAAATATATCTTATTCTCTTTTAAATTCAGAGCACGGAAAGCCCGTTGTCATTCTTCCGAAAAAACGCAGGGTCGCCGCAAGGATAAATTATACACTATGACAGTTTTTTTGGCAATAATTATTTTTGCATTGTTGTGCGAAGAAGTACCGGTACATCCATCCACAGCAGCATGTAGAGCAGGATGCGTCCGGCGGCAAGGCCGTCCCAGTTGCCCTGTACGGCCGGAGCGGCGACGATGATCATGCCGAGCACGGTGCACGCGACGGCGCTCCACGCGCTCACGCGGCCGTAAAACCAGAGCTTTGACCCGGTCTCGGCGAAATCGACGAGCGTATCGAGCCCGTCCTGTGCCATCATGCCGCCCGGAATGCCCTTCGCCTTGACGGGGATGCCGGAGATGCGGTAGCGTTCGGGGAACGACGGGAATTGGAAGCCTTCCGTGGAAATTCCGAAGGTTTTCTGCAACAGAAGCGGGTCGATGTTGAAATCGCGCAGCGCGAAGATCGGTTTGCGCCGCTCGCGGCGAAGCTCTGCGAGAGCGCGCTGCACACTGCCCATTGGGCGGTAGCGCAGGAGGAATACGCCCTTGAGCTCGCCGGAAACGGCCGTATAGAGGGAATTTTCCTCTTTGAGCTTGTCGGAAACCTTCACGCCGTTTAAGTGCATATACCCGAGCGAGCCGACGAGCACCTGCACGTCATGAATGTCCGCGCACGCGCCACCCTCGCCGACGGTGAAGTTTTCTACCGTGAGCTCGGGGGAATTCTGGCGGCGCATGAGTTCGGCAAATGCGGCGGCGGAGACCGTTTCGGCGGCGGCGAGCATCGCGCCCGTGAGGGAGATGATCTCGGCGGTGTGCTTTTTGTCGAGCACGCGCATGCCGGTGATCTCCACGGTGTCCTCGGGGAAAATGTCGGTGTCGGTGAGCACGAGGCGGCCGGAGCGGCCCGCATCGCGCGCGCCCGACCATCCGACCATGGCGCTGCCCTGCGAGCGGAGATGCCGCGCCGCGCGGGCAAAGAGCATCGGGAAAGAGATCGTCCAGCTGAACGAAAGGCACAGTGCCGTAAGGAGCGAGAAGAGATGGAACACCGCGCCGAAGTCTCCCGCGCATACGGCGAGGATGACGGCGAGCACGACCGACACGCCGCACATCGGCAAAAACGCCGACGAGGCGAGCATTTCCGCCCCGCTCGGCTCTTCGCTGCGGCGGACGAGTCCGTCTGCGGAGCGGCGGGATTTGATGAGGATGCGTTCGTTCTTATCCGTTTCGGATGTGACCGCGTAACCGTCGCGCGCATGGAAGAGCGCGAGGAACGTGTCGCTGTAGGCGAGGCACGAATAGCGTGCGCCGCGCAGGGCGATCGTCACGGCAAAGGCGGGGATGACGGCAAAGGATACGCCGCGCGATGTGCCGCTCGCGGTCATGGTGATGCAGTCGAGCGCCGCGGCGAGGGACGCCACGACGATCATGGACTCCGCGCCGAAGCGCCCGCGCACAACGGACATGACACCCGCCGTTACGACATCGAGCCCTAAGAGCATCACCGTGAACATACCGGCGAGGCACACGAGCGAGGCGCCGCGCGCCGTGCTGAGGGCGCCGGGGAGCGGCAGACCGTAGGTGTAGAAGACCGTAATCCATGTGAGGAGCAGGCACACCGCGCACGCGCCGAGGAAGCGGCGGTGCAGGTTCGGGATCTGCCCGGCATAGAACTTGGCGGCGCGGCGCGGGGGCATTTCGAGATCCGTGTCCTCCGGCTCGGGGTCGGGCTGCGTGAGCGCATCCGCGCGACGCAGGGAGAAGGCGGCGGCGCGCCCTACGATGCGGCCCCACAGGCCGTCCTTGCGCCCAGAGCGGCGGCTGCCGACGCGCTTTTTGCCCCCGGCGCGCTTTTTCTTTTCTCCGGTCTCGTCCGCGGTTTCGGTTTCGGCGGGCTCGGCCGTTTCTTTCTCCGCTTCCGTCTCGGCGGGCGGAGCATAGAAGGACGCATCGTCCTCGAAGTTTTCCTCGTACGGCTCGGCGGTCTCGGCGGCAGTGTCATCGTCGGCAAAGATCCCGTCCTCGAGCATATCCTGCCGGCCGAAGAAATTGGTCTCGGGCGGCTCGGCGCTCTCGGCCGGTGCTTCGGGCGCGGGTTCTTCGCTTACCGGCTCTTCATAGGAGAGGGCTTCGGCGAAGAGAGGATCCTCTTCGTATGCCGGTTCTTCCTCCGAAGGAGCTTCCGGAGCCGGCTCTTCTTCGGGCGGCAGTTCCTCCTCGTAAACCAGCTCTTCGTATACCGGCTCTTCTTCATAATACACCGGCTCTTCCGGTTCAGGTGTGGGGGCGGTGTCGCGGTATTCCTCGAGAATGCTCTCGAGGGTGAATTCCGGCATATCGAAGCCGGCCGCAGCACCGGCGCGGTTTGTTTTTCTTGCCATATTGCTTCCTCTCACTCTCTGCGCTGACGGACGACCTCGTACATCAGCACGGCCGCCGCGGCGGACGCGTTGAGCGAGGTGATATTTCCGAGCAGGGGGATGCTCACGGTGAAGTCGCACTTCTCGGCGACGAGCCGTCCCATACCGAAGCCCTCCGAGCCGATCACGACGGCGATGGGGCCGGTCATTTTCGTCTGCCACAGATCGGCGGGCGCGTCGGCGGCCGTGCCGTATACCCAGAGACCGTGATCCTTCAGCTCACGCAGGGAGGCGGCAATGTTCGTCACGCGCGCTACGAGCATGTGCTCGGCGGCGCCGGCGCTTGCCTTGTCCACCACGGCGGTAAGGCCGGCGGTGCGGCGTTTGGGAATGATGATGCCGTGGACGCCCGCGCACTCGGCGGTGCGGATGATGGCGCCGAGATTGTGCGGGTCGGCGATCTCATCGCACACGATGACGAACGGATCCTCGCCCCGCTCGGCGGCACGGGCGAGAATGTCCTCGACGGAGGCGTACTCGCGCATGGCCGCCTGGGCGATGATGCCCTGATGCGCGCCGGTCGCGCTGAGCGAATCGAGCTTGCGGCGGTCGCACTCCGTGACGACGATGCCCTTTTCGCGGGCCTTGGCGAGGATGCGGCCGAGCGTGCGGTCGGTATCGCCGCAGGCTACGAATATTTTGTCGATCGTGCGCCCGGCGCGGATGGCCTCGGCGACGGCATTGCGTCCCTCGATCAGATCCTCGCGGTCGCGCGTTTCTTCTTCGCGTTTTTCTATATCCATTTGTTTTGACCTCTTTTCAGGTTCTTGTTCTATAAATTACACATAGTTATAAATTATTGTATCACACTATTTCCCGTTATAAAAGAGTAAATTTGTTTTTTTCGGTTCGGTTTTTGTAAATGCAGCACAGTGCCGTTTGCAGTGCTGCCTAAACAATTTTCCGGATATGTTTGCGGCTATTGACCTTTTCGTGAAAAATCGTTATGCTGTATCCGGAGAGGTGATGCGGATGCTGTTTCGTCGGATCGCCGTGCCGGAGGGCTCGGCGGCGGATTTTGCCGTGATCGTATCGGATGACTCGCTCGCGCCGCGGTACAAAAAGGGTGAGAGGGTATATCTGCGGCGGAATACCGAACTTTTCGACGGCGACATCGGTCTTTTTGAAACGGAGGAAGGCGCGGCCTTTCGCCAGTTCTGCGCCGACAGCCGCGGCACGGTGTACCTCTTTGCCGTGAACCGCGAGCAAGCCGGTGCCGACTGCATGCTCTCCCCCGCAGCCGCCGCGGAACTCATCTGTTACGGACGGTTGGAAATTGAGCGTCCCGTTCCTCTTCCGGACATTTGAATTTTCCCCCGCAATATGCTATAATATATTGTCAAACTTGTCTTATCTCAAAATCTTACTGCGTTCCGTTTGGAAAGGAGCAATACTTTGAAAACCTTTATGCGTTGGGTCGAGCGGTACAGTGTACGCCATCCCCGATTCGGCATCGAAAATCTGATGTGTGTTCTCATCATCGGCAACGCCGTTGTGTGGCTGCTCACGCTCATGGACCGCACCGGCACGGTGCAGTACTATCTCGCCCTGAACCCCCAAATGATTCTGCAGGGGCAGATCTGGCGGCTCGTGAGCTTTGTGTTCATTCCGGACACGTCCGGGATCCTCGGCTTCCTATTCCTCTACTTCTATTACTTCATCGGCATCGCGATGGAGAATGAGTGGGGTCAGGCGAAGTTCAACCTCTACTTCCTCACCGGCATGGTGTTCACGATCCTCTATGCGTTCATTGTCTACTTCTGCGGCTATAACATGAGCATCGGCGCATCGTACATCTATCTTTCGATGTTCTTCTCGTTCGCCACTTACTACCCCGACCAGCGGGTGCTCTTTATGTACTTTATCCCCATAAAGATCAAGTGGCTCGCCGTCGTCGATGCGCTCTACTTTGTCTTTCAGATCTTCCGCCTCGGCTTCCCGCTCTGTCTGCTGCCGGTCGTGGCGACGCTCAACTATCTGCTCTTCTGCGGTGACCTTCTCATTCGTGATCTGAATCTGCGCTCCCCCGCGCAGACGCGCAAGACTGTCAGCTTCCGCCGCGAAGCCCGGCGCATCCACCGCGAGCAGCAGAACGCGCCCTACCGCTACAAGTGCGCCGTCTGCGGCCGTACCGACACCGAGTACCCCAACCTTGAGTTCCGCTACTGCTCGCGTTGCGCGGGCTATCACTGCTTCTGCAGCGAGCACATCAATAACCACATTCATTTTACCGAATAATACCGGGAGTCTTTGTCTATGTCCGATCGTCCGACGCGCCGGAAAAATCTGCCGGCTCTTATCGTACTTTGTGTATTGGCGCTCGCGCTCGTCGTGCTCGTGGCGGTGCGCGCCGCATCGACGCCGAAAGAGGAAATCGAAGCGACGGCCGCGCCGAGTGCTTCGCCCGACCTCTCCCCAGTTCCTTCATCGGCTGCGGAAACGGCTGCGGAGGAAACGCCTGAGCCTTCCCCGACCGCCACGCCCGAGCCCACGCCCGAACCGGAGCCGGAGTACTTCACGGTCTCCATGATCGGCGACTGCACGCTCGCCGAGGCGAAGACACGCCGCGGCTGGGGCACGGCGTTTCAGACCGTCGTCGGGAAAAACTATGCCTATCCGTTCGAGAAGGTCGTGCAGTATCTCGACGATGACTATCTCACCATCGCAAATCTCGAGTGCAACCTCTCGGACAAATACTACGATTCCATCGAGCAGTTCGTGTTCCTCGCGCCCTCGGATTATGCGAACATCCTCACCGATGGCAGCGTGGAATTCGTGACGCTCGCGAACAACCACACCACGGACTTCGGCCAGACCGCCTACGACGACACGACCGCGGCGCTCGATTCCGTCGGCGTCACCTATGCCGGCGAGGATGAGACTTATATCTACGAGAGCGACGGCGGCGTGAAGATCGGTCTTTACTGCCTTTATAATCAGCTCACCTACAACAATCTCAGCCTTCTCTCGACCACAGCGCAGGAGCAGCGCATCGCCGCTTCGCGCGAGAAGATCGCCGCAGGGCTCGAAAAGCTCAAGTCGGACGGCGCGGACTTTGCGATCGCGTGCCTCCACATGGGCCGCGAGGGCTACTATGAGCCGACCGACACGCAGACGGAGCTGTGCCGATATGCGATCGATACCGGCTTCAACGCCGTGTACTGCACGCACGCCCATCGTCTGCAGCCAGCCGAATCCTACGGGGGCGGCGTCATCTTCTACGGTCTCGGCAACTTCATTTTCGGCGGCCACACGAACCCCGGCAACGGCACCGATCCCGGCGCCTACGACACCGGCATCGCGCAGCTCACGCTCTGCCGCACCGACGACACCGTGACGCTCGAGAGCTACTCCTTCATCCCCTGCTCCATCAGCAGCACCGTCGGCCCCGACAGCACCTACCTTGACGCGAACACCCTCAACAACTATCAGCCCCGGCCCTACACCGAAGGCGGCGACGCCTGGAACCGCACTATGACCATGCTCAACGGCACCTACGAAGGCGCAAACTACCAGACCGACTACGGCAATGTACTGGAAGCCATGAATAACGGATAAATCTCTGCCGGCCCCGCATGCCCCCCTCGCGCGGGGCCGATTTTGTCGCACGGCGGGCGACCTTTTCCTTTGGGGATGCGGTATAGTATGATCATGAAGAAAACAGGAGGAGAAAAAATGACAGAGAAGATTTTTGAGAAGGCCGAGTTCGCTATGGAGTTTGTGATCCGCTCGCTGCCGGCGGAGGAGGAGCAAATGCATAAGTTTTATGCGCTTGTCGAGGCGATCGCGGATGAGCCGGAGCACGCATTGCAGCTCACGCTGGCCGATCACGATGATCCGCGTGAGTTTCATATCGCCTACGAGGACGGCGGCTACAAGGTCGTGCTCTCATTCCCGATGGACGATTTCGGCTGGCCGAATCCGCTGCTGCTCGCGGGCGAGCATCTGCGCTTGGAAGAGGTCATGGATATTCTCGACGGCATCTGCCGCCACGGTATGGAGACCGGCGATTTTGAGATTATCTACAACGGCTTTCACAACATCACGGAGAGCGTTTACGGTGATTTCTCGGACCGCATCGTCGACCCGGACGGCGACGATGAGGAGGATACGGACGAATACGGGGAATACGAGGATTATATCTGCGCTCTCTGTGAGCTCGTGCGGCGCTATTACGAAAAGCCCGGCTCCGATAGATATGCGCAGATTCTCGTGCATCTCTTCAACGGCATCGCGGACGAGATGTATATTCCGGTGCTGATCGACCCGGAGTGCAATGGGGACGACGGCAAACCGCCGAAGCCGCGCTTCATCGTCCTCGAAGACGGCAGCGAATTGGTCGCGGGGAATCCGGACGAATCGCTCGAAGAGACGATGCGCTTTCCCATGCGGTATATTCTCTCGGAAATGCTGAAAAAGGAAGACACCTGCACCGGGCTCGTTCTTCACGACGAGGATGGAAATAATCTGTACATTTCTCTCGGCATCCTGCTCGCCGGCCTCCGCGCCGGCTTCACCCTCGCCCACGAATTGATGGAAGACGAGGCGTAGGAAAAAAATGTACATTAGTCAATGAGGACGATATAAAAAGCAAATAACGTCAGATAAATCATATATTTTAAAAAAACTATTGCATTGTGAAAAAATGCGTGATACAATCATCGCAAAAGGATGATTCAGCTAAAACTGAATATAAGCAGACAGCCTGTTTTCGGAAGAACCGAAAAACAAACGGAATGGGGTGCGATTCCCCGCGAGTGGGTCACTGTGATGTCTCCCGGAAGAAATTTCGGAGAGAATAAGTCAGATACGTTGGCCGTCTGCCTGGCACCTGCCGACACCGGGACCGCCTCTCTGCTTTGCAAGGGATTTATAACGTCCATACGGTCGGATCGGCTGTACGGACTTTTTTTTGTTGCTTTTTTCCCTTCGCGGTGCCGTTTCTCCCGATGTGAACGATGTGTCCCCCCGCATCGCAAACATATATGACAATTCTTCGCTCTCTCCTGTAATCCCCCTCTCTGCGTTCCCCCACACAGAGAGTCCTCCCTCCTTTCCCCCAAGGAGGGAGGGCTTCCCCCTTTTGATTTCTCCTGTTCGCCGCTCTTCCGCGTTCCCCCCAACATGAGAAGTACGGCGCTGACCCTATCCCCCTCCCTTAATTGCAGCCGATCCTATGAGTGGGGTCGGCTGCAAAATTTTTCCGCCGGCCGCTTCGGGCGGATCAAGTGGCGGTGAAGCCGAGGGAGAGGGCTCGGAATATTCCTCTCCTGTGCGCAAATTCCCTGAATTATATATGAAAAGGAGCAAAAGAATGAAACGTACCAAAAGCGCAAAAATCCCGGCATTTCTGCTGGCGCTTGTGCTCGTCGTTTCCCTGCTGTCCGTCGGCGTACTGGCGGATGACGAGGCAAATTACGAGCTGCGCGTCCTGACATTCGAGGACGCCGACTACAAGGGCGGCACGAACTTTGCCGGCGGCACCAACTGGACAAGCCTCATCGACAGCCCGCAGTACGGCGGAACGCTGCTCTACGGCAGTGGAGGCATGGGTGTCAGCACGGAGGCCGAGGCTTACACCTGGACAGACAGCAACAACACGGAGCTCAGCAATACGCTCTCCTGCGGCTACGGCTCGTGGTGCTACTGGAGCGGCGGCCACGCCGTTTCGAATTACTGCAGCAGCGATATTGAGACCTACGGCGGATTCGAGAGTCAGCTGACGGTATATAAGGCCGGTGTGACCGGTCTTGCGACGACCGGCGGCGGCCACAACAACTCGAACAACTTCGCCGTGCATTACGGCTACGCCGACAATTCCGAATACGGTCTCGGCGAGGATGCGCTACCCACACTGAAGTTTTCGGACGAAACGGCGCGTGTGATCGACCATATGTATGTCGCCAACACGACCTATGCGCTCAACTGCTACATGAACGGCAACGGCCTGACCGCGAACATCGGCGATTCCGACTGGGTAAAGCTCGTTGCGATCGGCTATGATGCCTCGGGCGCGAAGACCGGCACGGCGGAGATCTACCTCTGCAACGGCCCGAAGAACATCGTCACAGACTGGACGAAGTGGGATCTCTCGGGTCTCGGCAAGGTCGTGAAGGTAACCTTCAATGTGACCGGCTCGAGCGACAACGGCTACGGCTTCTCGCAGCCGGCGTACTTCGCCTATGACGATGTCGCGGTGCGCTTTGAGAAAGAGTCTTCGGCCGAGCAGACAGATGACACGCTCACGGTCACCTCAAACGGCACGCCCTGCAGCGCGACGAAGCTCGACGACGGCACTGACAGCATGCAGACCATTTACCGCGCCGTTGCGGCCTACGGGGAGAGCGTCACGATCAATGTGAAGGACGCCTCCTTCCTGATGGTCACGGACAGCGACGGAAATTATTATAACGATGCCGGCAGCAACCCCTTCACGCTCACCGCGGCGGAGCTCGACAAGCTGCTGCTGAGCGATAGCGATATGAAGGGTCTCGATCTCTTCACACCGGCCTCGACCAGCAAGGTCGCGTTTGTGAATATTATGGACGGCATGACGGCCGTTACCCATTATCTCTACATTGAGCTGACGCGCGATGTCACCCCGGCGACCGGTGTGACGCTCAGCGAGACCGCTCTCACGCTCCGCGAGACGGAGAGCACACAGCTCACCGCGACTGTGCAGCCGGAGAACACGACCGACACTCTCACGTGGGCCTCCTCCGATGAGAAGGTCGCGACCGTTGCGGACGGCAAAGTCACTGCCGTTGCCGCCGGCACCGCAACGGTCACGGCATCGTGCGGCAATGTGAAGGCCGAGTGCACCGTCACGGTAGAGCCGCCGGTGGCGGCAACCGCCGTGGTGCTCGACAAGACGGCACTCAGCCTGTACACGGGCGATACTGCCGTGCTGACCGCTGCTGTGCAGCCGGATGACACGACGGACAAGACCGTGACCTGGACCTCCTCCGACGAGACCGTGGTCACCGTAAAGAACAGCACCGTCACCGCCGTCGCGGCCGGTACCGCGACCGTGAAGGCGACCTGCGGCAGCGTGAGCGGCGAGTGCACCGTCACGGTGAAGGACGCCTCCGAGCCTGCGCTCACGGACGGCGTATATCAGATCGGCACGGCCGACGAGCTCGTATGGTTCGCCAAGAAAGTCAACAGCGGCACGACGAATATCTCCTGCGTGCTGACGGCGGACATCGATCTCTCCGGCATCAACTGGACGCCGATCGGCGGCGACAAGGTGTTCTCCGGCAGCATTGACGGTGCCGGTCACACCGTGAAGAACCTCACGATCGACTACACCGTGAAGGGCAAGGAGACGGCGTATCTCGGTCTCATCGGACGCATGAAGGGCACCTCGGATGTGCATCTCTCCGTGAAGGATCTGACCGTGGAGGGCAATATCAGCATTATCGGCTCCGCCAGCTTCTACTCCGGCGCAGTCGGCGGCGTTGTCGGCCGCGGCGAGTACACCGATCTCTCCGGCATCACCTCCCGCGTGAATGTGACCGCGGCGAGCACGGTCGACGGAGTGGACATCGGCGGCCTTGCGTGCGTTATCATCAACGGCAGTGTGGCGAACTGTGGCAGCGAGGGCAACGTGGTCTCCGGTCAGGGCGACTGCGGCGGTCTCCTGTATGAGCTATATGCCGCCACGATGGACAGCTGCTATAATACCGGCTCCGTCACCGCCACCGACGGCTATGTCGGCGGTCTTATGGGCTACGCCAAGCAGGCCACGATAACGAATGTCTACAACACCGGCGCCGTTTCCTCCAAGAAGAT
This sequence comes from Oscillospiraceae bacterium, assembly GCA_963628785.1. Classification (GTDB taxonomy): domain Bacteria; phylum Bacillota; class Clostridia; order Oscillospirales; family Oscillospiraceae; genus Apopatocola. The sequence continues at coordinate 12,409 of CAVGGQ010000057.1, forward strand.
CAACTTCGGCGGCATCATCGGCGTCATGGAGAAATCGAAGCTCACGAACGCCTATAACTCCGGCGCGGTCACCGCAGCGGAGACCGGCGGCATCGTCGGCTCGGTCACGGGTGCGGCCGATGACAGTGCCTGCGCGCTCACCAATGTCTATTATCTCGAAGGCACGGCCTCTGCCGGTGTCGGCAAGGGCAGCGTTACGGCGGAAGCCAAGACTGCCGACGAGCTCAAGGCTCTCGCCTCCACCCTCGGCGAAGGCTTCGCCGCCGACAAGCAGTCCATTAACGGCGGCTACCCCATCCTCGCGCGTCAGTCGGACGGCAGCGCCGATGTTCTGCTCGGCGATGTGAACGGCGACGGCGAGATCGACAACCTCGAT
>CAVGGQ010000058.1:0-12221 GCA_963628785.1 Oscillospiraceae bacterium
ATACCCGTAAAACACCGACTTTCGTGCAAAAAATTTCGCGATTAGAAGTGATGGACGGTTAAAGGGCACCCCTTGAATCCCCAAAAGCTATTTATTCAGAGGTTCCCTAAAACACTGCTCCTGCTCTGGGGGTGAGCAGGAGCGGTGTAGAGGGGGGATAGCTTTTTCAATACCGGATCGGGACTTTCGGGATGGCTCTTCAGGGTTTTCGCATAGCCTTTCGTAAGGAAGCTTCCTATCGGTTCATGACATTTTCGTGGCAACACTGCAGACGGGATCCGGCGGTGCTGCCTTGGGGGAACTTTTCAAATAGGGGGCTCTTTAGGACCCCATCATATAGGAGATGGATCTGTCGCTTACTTGGCAGCTGCATTGGCAGCTGCTTCTTCCGGGGTGATCTTAACGCCGGTGATGACGATGATGAGATTGATGACGGTCATCACGAGGCCTGCGTAGAACACATACTTCAGATCTCCGGTCAGGCCGACGAGCACGCCGACTATGGCCACGAAGATCGTTGACATGCCGGTACCGGAGAATGTGTACATTCCCTGTGCCGTGGCGTAATCTTCACGTGCCATGCCGTACTGGAAGTACGGGGTCAGGCAAGTCTGCGAAATGGCGTTTCCTACGCCGCCGAGCGCCGAGCCGATCCAGACCTGGACGATAGAGGATGTCGGTTGGAGCAGCGCGAAAAGCAGCAGCGCTCCGAATGTGCAGAGTGCGCCGATGATCGACATGCTTCGAACGTTTTTGACGAAGTCCTTCGCCAGCACGCGGCCGAGGAAGAGGCCGAGGATCGTGATCACGATGGTAGAGGGGATCGTCGTCGTAGAGCCGAGCGTTGCGGAAGTATTCATCACATACAGGAGATAGTTGAGAAGATATCCCGCCGCGCAGGTGGAGAAAACGACAACGCAACAGTTGCTGAAAAAGGCTGTGCGGAAGCGCTTATGCTGCAGCATGCGAAGCGGCACTGTCGGATTTTCCACCCGGTTGGAGTGGCGCACGAGAAGGATCGCGAATACAACCACGATCACCGGAAGGATAAGACCCCAGCTGAGCCACGGAATGATGCTGCCGGAAAGGCCCGTCCAGAGGACAAAAGCGAAGACGATAATGGCCAGATACAGCCAGCCCGCAACATCAAATTTCACCGAGCCCTCACGCTTGACATTGGGGAGCGCAATGCAGATGACGGCCATCGAGATCAGGAATGTCGGGATCCAGGTGATGAACGAGATGCGGATCAGGTTTGCGTCAACGAGAGTACCGGCCAGGGGTGGGCCGATGAGGGAGCCGATTGCATTGAATGTCGCGATGAAGCCGTAATACTTCATGGCGGCGGCGCGGTCATAGACCATGCCGATGAGCACGAAGGGCGCAGTGATGATCATGCCGTTGCCGAACGAGCCGAGCACCTGCCAGAAAGCCAGCAGGAACACATTGTCGGTAAACTGGATCATGATGCGCGAAACGAGCATCAGTGCGGTACCGAAAAGCATGATGTGCTTGTTGCCGAATTTTCCGCTCAATGCTCCGACGGCGGGCAGCGATATCATCATGCCGGCCGAGCCGAGGGAGGCGATCAGGCCGTAAAGTTCATAACCGTCTAAGGTTTTCAGAAGAGGTGCGAGTGCAGTGTTGCCGCCATAGCTGAACAGCTGAGCGCTTGTGCAAAGCAGCAGGACCGCTGCCAGAAACAGGCCTTTACTTTTGATTTTAAGCTGCATGATTTGTTCCTCTCTTTCTTGTCCTTGATTTTCAGGCAACACCGCATAACTCGGCAAGCACGCTTTGCGAGCAAAATTTCCGCGAGGCGCCGCAGACGATATTGTGCGGTGATGCTTTTTACTTATCGGTGATAGTTTTTCCGAGCTCGCCCATTTTTGAACCGGTCAATCCGGCAGCTGAGGCACAGAGGTAAATGCCTGCGTGCCCTCATCCATCAGAATGTCGATCCCGTTGATGTACGAAGCGCGGTAGCTACACAAAAAGTCCAGGAGATTTCCGATCTCATACGCAGCACCGTAACGGCCGAGCGGCATGGTTGCCAGCTCGCCGGCAATGCGTTCCGGCTCACGGTCGATGAGCGTCTGATGCATGGGTGTGACAATGCGTCCGGGTGCGATCGAATTGATACGGCAGCCCTTATGCCCGAAGCGTCCCGCATTCATGCGGACATAGTACAGATTGAAGAGCTTGCTGAACATATACGCTCTTCCGGGATCTGCCGCTATGCCCATGAGCTTATCGAAAAGCTGTTCGGGCTCATCCTTGACGCTGAAGAAGATCTGCTTCATTTCTTCGGGGACCGACGGCATCAGGTACACGGCAGACGATGTGAAGAGGACCATACTGCCGCCGGATTCCAATACGGGATAAAACGCATCCGTCATATAAACCGTACCGAGCGCGTTGACCCGGATGATCGCGCGTCTGCCTTCTTCCGCTCCGAGCTTTTCCACAAGCACGGGAGAAAGACCTGCCGTATGGATGACATTCCGAACAGGGCCAAGCTCCGCAGCCTTCTGCGCGGCAGCAAATACTTGTTCGCGGTCTGACACATCCGTGACTAAATAACGTACATCCATGTTCTGCCGCTTGAGCGCAGCCGAAGCACTTTGCAGTGCCTCTTCCTTTACATCGCAAAGAAGCAGCGTATGGCCCTGATGACCGAAAATGTTGGCAGCAGCGAAGCCCATCCCGCCCGCGCCGCCGGTTATCACTGTTACAGGCTTCATTGGTAAGTCTCCTTATTAAATCAAATCATTCCCGAAAATGCGCGCTTCATAAATTCCAGAGTCATATTCATGCACTCCATAACCATGGGGCAGAACGCCGCCTCAAATGCATGATATGCTCCGCCCACAACACGGAAATCCACAAACACTCCCGCAGAGAGCAGATTCTGTGCGTAGGCAATTGCCTCATCGCGAAAGGGATCCAAAGCTCCGACATAGAAGAATGTAGGCGGAAGATCGGAAAAATTCTCTGCGATCGAAGGAGATGCATACGCCGACACAGGTCCCGCAGGTTCTTTCCCGAGATACATTTCCCACGCCAGCTTGTTTTGTGAAGCATTCCAGCAGCGAAGATCATCAAATTCCCGCATAGACGGAGTATCGCACCGATAGTCCAGCATCGGCTGAAGTGGAATTTGTGCCGTGATCTTGGGATACCCCTTATCTCTGGCAAGCAGAGACAGAGCACAAACAAGGTTGGATCCTGCGCTGGCGCCGTATAAGACGATTCTTTCGGCGTCAATATTTAATTCATCCGCATGTTCCACGACCCAGCAAAGGGCAGTGTAGCAGTCATTCAGTGCGGCAGGATACGGTGCTTGCCAGGCAAGACGGTATTCCGGCATGACCGCAACACAATCCGTTCCTCTGACCGCCATCACAGCGCCGCCTTCGCTTGTCGGTACGCTTCCCAGATACATGCCTCCGCCATGAATATAGAATACCAGCGGCGCTTTTTCCGTCCGCCCCTGTTTTTCCAAAATGCGGATTCTGACATCCGGGTTCCCGTCGCGCCCGGGAACGATTCGATCCTCCGAGCGGACATCATCATGTGGGCGCATGAAAGCTTTTACCTTTTCTTCGTTTTGCTCAAAGGCCGCCTCGGCTGTTTCCGATGTTACAAGGGGGACTTCCCGGAGTGTATCGAAGCCCGCCTTCAAGCTTTTGCTGACACGCTCGTCAAGTGTTTTCATCGATAGACCTCCGAATTTTTTTGAAAAGAGGCAATCAGAACTTGATCATGACCTTCAGAGATTCGGAGGAAGTGCCTGCCTTGATGATGGCTTCTTCCAGCTGCTCCAAAGGATATTCCTGCGTGATCAGAGTTTCCAGCGGGAATTTGCCGGACTCCATGATCTCCATTGCCAAACGGACGGACTCGTCGGTGTAGCCGCCGCTTCCCTGGATACGCTGGGACGCGTACATAAGGAACTGCGGGTTGAATGTCATCGGCTTGGTGTGAGTGCCGACGATCGTATATACCGCATTCAGCTTGGCATACTTCTGGAAGTCCAGAAATGCATCTTCCGAGGCGGTCGCATCGACGAAAATATCGGCGTTGAATGTCTGTCCCATAATGCCGTACCCGGTTCCGAATACGTCAAGTGCGGTCTGGTGAAAATCCTGCTGAACCGGGCTGCATGTGTCAAAGCCAAGCTTTTGGGCAAGCTCAAGCCGGTATGTCGAACGGTTGACCAGCATGACCTTATCGCAGCCGAGATACTTGAGAGTGATGGCGGCAGCCATTCCGATCACGCCAGCGCCGTATACGACGGCGTTCTGTCCCTTTTCCGGACGGGAAAGCATGGCGGCACGACCGCCGACGGCAAATGGCTCGAGCATCGCGGCGACCGGGTTCGATATGCAGTCCGCAACCTTGTACACGCTGTGGTTCAGGCGGCAATTGGGGATCAGGACATACTCCGAAAATCCGCCTACGGAACCCGAACGCTTCGTGTCGTCTTTGGCATAGAGCGGATACGGGAAAACACGGTCGCCTACGCTGATGCCCTCAACATCTTTTCCGACCTCGATCACTTCGCTGACCATTTCGTGACCGAACTCCATGCCGGGATAGAGCCGCATGAAATCGCCGCTGGACTTGTAAGCGGTGATATCCGAGCCGCATATGCCGGAATAGAGATTTTTTACAAGGATATCCTTGTCTCCGCAAACCGGCATGGGAAGCTCTTGCATTTCAATGTGTTTTGCGCCTTGATAGATAAAAGCTTTCATAGGATCCTCCGATTCCCGCGCGGGCGGGGCAAGCCGCGAGCGCGCAGTATGATAATTACGAATTACGGGAAAGCAATGGCGATCTTGTGCTCGTGCTCAAAATCACCGTGAGCGGCAAAGGCTTCGTTGATCTGGTCAATGGAGAATTTGTGCGTGATCAGCGAAGAAATATCCGTTCCGTGGCGGATCATGTCCTGAATATCGCGGAAGGCCTCATCCAGTCCCATAAAGCCGCAGCCCTTGATCCACTGCTGATTATAGCAGACGCTGACGGCATCGATCTGCACGGGCTTCAGGTGGACGCCCACAATGCTCAGCGTAGCACCGAAGCCGGCGTATTTGGTGAAATAATCCACGCTCGGCTGAATGCCGATGCAGTCAAAGAAGAAGTCCGCGCAGCACTTTTCGCCGCCGTAAACTCTCCGGGAGCCGAAGGCCTCAAAGAGCTTCTGCTCCACATCCTCTTCCTTCGGGTTGCAGGTGAGCATGCCGAAGCTGCGAGCCTTCTCCAGACGGAAGTTTGAGAAGTCGACCATCATGACCTTTTCCGCGCCGTAGTACATGAGCATAATGGCGGTAGAGAGGCCGATGATGCCCGAGCCGACCACAACGCCGCTCTTTCCTTTGGCGTTCATGGAGTAAGCCGCCTTGCAGCCGACGGAGAACGGCTCCAGAAGAGCCAGATTTTCCAAGCCGAGGCTCTTTTCCAGCTTAATGGCGCTGGGCTGGTTTCCGCCCATAAAGGGCCCCTTCAGCGTGAACTTGGGAAGATAGAGATATTCGGAATAGCCGCCGACAGTAGCCATGCGGTGATGGTCGTGGTAGGCGTAGCCCAGATTAGGGAAAATCCAGTCGCCGATTTCCACATCCGTAACATTCTTGCCTTTTTCTACGACTTCGCTGACCATTTCATGGCCGAACTCGTAGTCTGTCCACATCATATGCTTATCGGCGTCTCCGTTTTTCCATCCGTCGTAATCCGCGCCGCAGATGGTAGAGAGGCGATTCTTTACGATAACATCATCGTCGCCGCAAACATCCGGCAGGGTCTTCTCCACCACTTCAATTTTTCCGGGGCCGCGGAAAATGGATGCCTTATAGGTCCTTGCCATATCTTTTTACTTCCTCTCTTTATTTATTTTTCAGAAAAACACACGGTCGCAGAGAACGGCCTCAAAGCCGTGCAGCATGACCTTGTCTCCGACCTTCGCCTTGCTGTTGTCCACAATGGCGTAACCGATATTCTTGTTGAGAACATAGCTGTAGGTCACTTTGGTAACGCGACCGATCTCTTCGCCGTTGAGCATGACCGGGGTGCCGGGGCCGCCGATGTTCCGGCATGGAATGAAGATGTCCTCCTCGTCTACCGTAAAGCCGAAGAGCGTGCGCTTTGCTCCCTCTTCCTTGACTTTCAGCAGCGCTTCCTTGCCGATGAAGTCCTTATCCCAGCCGATGCCGCGCTCCAGGCCGACTTCAAACGGGTTGGCCCAGCCGATATCGCACATCAGGTAGAAGCCCTTTTCCGTCGGGAGAGTCCAAACCATGATCTGAATATCCGTGACCTGCTTGGCATCGAATTTCGGTGCCGCCTCGCGCAGCTTTGCCACAGCCAGCTTGGTGTCGGCCGGGGAGATATAGAGCTCATACCCGAGTTTTTCTCCGGAGAATCCGCCGCGGTTGACTTTTACGGGCACGCCGTCGATGGAGTTGTCCAGGATCTGGAAGAACTTCTGATCGTCGACCGGCTTATCCAGAATGGCATTGATGAGATCGCGGGACTTGGGTCCCTGAATGGAATACATATCCCACTGTGCGGTAATGTCTTTGTACTCCACCTTGTAGTCGCCCTTGTGCGCATCGTACCAGGGGATCATTTTGCGCGTGTAGAGGGTGGACACCCAGTACTTGTTTTCCTCGAGACGGAAGATGACCACATCGTCGCGGATGAGACCGTTCTCATCCAGCATGGTGGTATAGCGGGCACGGGTCAGTGCCAGATTTCCGATGGGGTTGGCGTAGAGATGGTCCAGAAACGCCGTGGCGTCCTCGCCGACGACCTCAATGAGCTGGTGGGTGAAGAGATACCAGCCGGCATTCTCGCGGACGGCCATATGCTCGGACCGTTTCATTTCATCATGACTGTAAACATTTTTATACATTTCAAGCCCTCCTCCCGATCAGCGGCATTTATAATCAACTTTGCGTGCGATCTTGATGCGGAAGGTCTCTTCCGGCACGCCTTCCGTCTCTTCCCAAACATGCCATTCGGGGCTTACCAGCGTTTTGACCATGCCGTACCACATGGCGGTATAGGCGGTGGTCAGCTCATTCAGTCCGCGGTTGAATGCTTTGCGGTTAATATCGTAAATGACTTCTTCGGAGTTGAATGCCACGATCTCATAGGGCGTCAGAACGCTCTGGAGGATCATCTCGATATAGCCACCAAGCACACGTCCGTCGTTGATATCGTTGGGAACGCCCAGCCAACTTCTCAGTCCGTCGATGGCAAAACGTTCGGAGAACATAGCCTTGCCGGCGCCTTCGAAGCAACAGATCACGATGTTGTTCACATATTCCCGCGTGAACTTGCCCGCCCGGATCAGGCCGTTTATGGGGTTGATAACATAGTCCGTGCCCAAAGCGTAGGTAACGGCGCCGTCGGCATAATAGTCATCGCAGTCCATTTCCATGCAGGTGCCGCTGCGGTACTTGTAGCCGAACTCGCTGCGCATGGGCTGGGTCTCTTTGACCATTTCTTCTCTGGGCGTAAACTTGATATAGTCCGTGGTGGCGGCGTGAGCCGTGCCGAGGTTGTCCCAAATCTTCTCGCGGGGCGGCATGGGATATTTGTTGCGGTTCTCGCAAAGGACACGGCAGTGGATATCGCCGCAGCCGCGCGCTTCGACCATTTCATACTCGCAGCCTTCGCCGCAGCAGCGGCCGATCTCTTCCAGAGAGGCCGTCGAGGTACGGCAGATCTCGCTGCCCATAATGTCCCAGGGGCAGGAGTCCAGCTCTTTTTCCGCACGGTAGGTGCCGAAGTCATTGACGCGGCCCCGCATCAGCAGGCGCTCATCGCCGTTGTCGCCGAACACGGCCGCACGGAAACCGCCGGTGTTGTCGGTTCCGGTGAAGAACGGGTGCATATAGTGCTTGGCCAGATGGTATTCGCGGTAAGGATAGCCGGGAGCCGCTTCCATCTTTCTGAATACATAGTCCTTGACGCCGACATCGGTCTTGCACATCAAAGTGCAGCGTTCGTCATAGTCGGGGACGAGAATGCGGAGCACCTCCTGATAAACCGCTCCGATCGTGGCGTGATGCCGGCAGGCGTAGTGGTAAGCATCGTGAAAGGATACCAGCTTTTCCCACGGGGATTTCAGCGCAGGATGAAGCGGAAGGGACTTGCTGCCCACCTCTCTCGGCAGGCGATCATCAATTTTTTGGCTCATAGTCAATTCCTCCTTCTTTTCGCGGTCGGTTTGCAGCGGTCGGATGCTTCTGCCGCTGTTTCCGAATTGAATATACCTGCCGGGCGGCGAACTGTGTACCCCCCGAAAAAACGGGGAAATAAAAAAGCTTCCCCGCAGATTTTCGGGGAAGCAATTCAGGGATCCTTCAGAGGATCGTCTCTACATTTTTGAACTCCGTCGGCAGAAAATCCGCAGACGGAGGATTTTCATCTGCCCAACGGTCTCTCTCGGTCGGTGAGGATGTCATATCTTTTTGCAGGCGGTAAGCGTTTTCAATGAGATACAGCTCTGTACGCTGCTTCGGATCGTCAAGATCCGCCTCCAGAATGGACTTGATGCGTTCCAGCCGTTCGATCAGCGTGCTGCGGTGGATATAGAGTGCCTTGGCGGTTTGCGAAATGCTGCGTTCATTATCCAGATACACATGCAGCGTTTCAACATAGTCGATCTGCGCTGTCTTGTTGAACTCCACCAGCTTATGAAACCCGGTGCAGTCGATGAGCGAGGCCGGAAATTCTCCGAGAGCATTCAATATCATATATGTGAACATATAGTCCCGGAAGGAAAAGATCCTCTCCTCCGGCCGGTTGGCGAGACCGAATTCCAGTGCAATGGAGGCCTGACGGTAGAAATAGCGGATCTGCCCGCTTTTCTCCAGCGTGTAAGCGTTGCTTATGCCGACGATCAGATCCATTTTTCGGAGGAACTCGGCAAATTGCTGCGTTCGGAATTTATTTTCCTCGCCGGGCATAAAAGCTACGATAGAGGATTCGTATTCGAGGACTACGCTGCCCGCGAATGTGGTTTCCAGCTGCTCTTTTAAGTATTCGACCGGTACCTTTTTTCGCGCACGGCTACCGCGAATGATCTTTGCGCAATAAAAATAGTCTCGGGAAGACTGCGCCAATATCGTCTGCCGGTCCACATTCGTGAGGGGATTTCCGTCCAGCAGGGTACGGTAGATGCGTTCCGCACTGCGAAATTCATCGGATGTCAATGTTTTCCAGCGAGCCACGGTTTTTCCCACGATCTCGGCAAAGTACTGGCATAGCGCGCCGTCTCCGGCCCGAAACGGCCGCTTAATAAAAGCGATCTTCAGGTTGCCTATATAGGTCTTGTCCTTGAAAAGGTTGATGCTGAAATGCGTTTTGCCGTCATAGATAATACTGAAGGGCTCCCGTTTTGACATATCGTATGTCGTTTGGCGTAAGCTTTCGGAAATATGGCGTTTTTGAAAGAGATTGTTCTCATCCGGGCGCATGATATGCATATCATCTCTTTGATCGATAATGCTGCTGTACGCCAGATAGCGAAAATCCGCGTCAATCACAACGATGGGATTTTCAAAAATCGGGTAGCTGATCTCAATGAGGCGGTTCAGATCCGCGGAAGTCATAAGGATATTCCACATTTCCCGGTCCCACTCATCAAAGCGATTGAATATGCGCTGCACGGCGTTGCATACGGCAATGAGATCCCTGTCTGCGACCACGAGGCACGGGCATGTCCCGCTGAGATATACCGCCGGTGCCGAAGTGCCGACGCAGATGACAACGGCCCCGTCGCGGAAAACCGGGTTGGGCGGAAGTGACTCGGCGGGTGCAATGGTGAGAGAGTTTTCCTCAAACTCTCTTCCTTTGCCGGGATAGAGGATCGGCCGGTCCAGGTTTAAGTGTTTGGCATGGCGCCCGTATTTCCGCACGTCAAAAGTATCGGACAGAGCATCGAAAAGAATGTCTGCATTCAGCTTCAAGCCGATCACTCCTCTCTTTTTCAAAGTACAGTATAGTGAATTTCACCACAAATTTCAATGTCTTTTTCCGCATCTTACCGCAATCTGCTATTTTACCAAAAAAGGAGCCCCGCATATGTGCGGATTTTACCCGTTAGAAATATCGTGCGATATCCCGCGCGGCACAACGAAATCGATGGGGAAAAAGTGAGGGAATTGAAAGCCGGCCGTTCCGCACGGAAAAAGAGTCTGCTCCTCACTGCCTGTAAAACAGCCGGTTGAGTTCCTGGCGGTTGGAGATGTTGCATTTCCGGTAGATGTTGGCTATGTGGCGGTAGACGGTGTTGATGCTGATGTTCAGGCGCTGCGCGATCAGGGTGGGAGTAAGACCGTCGAGAAGGAGCTCCGTGATCTCCGTTTCGCGTTCCGTAAGAAAGTGCTCCTTTTTGAAAGACTGCATCGGTACCGAAGCGCTCTCCGCGCCGATCAGCAGGTCGATGTGGTAATTCTCGATGAGCGGATGGATCTTCTTTGCAAGTTCGATCTCCCGATAGGAAAAATGGGTGTCCTGCATCCGGTCAAGCGTGATGATGCTGCGAATGCAGTTGTCGTGATCCGCAAAACCGATGCCCAGGCTGTGGCAGAGATGGAGTGAGCGCACATAGTCGTCCAGAAAGATGCTCCCGGGTTCCGGCGCCTCCGACCCGTACCAGTAGTTGCGCGGTGTGACCTTCTCCTCCTGCGAGAGATGCATGGGCTCCTTGAAAGAAAGCCGGCTGTAGACCATGCTGTTCTCGTAATAATAGAGAAAGTCCTTCCACTGCCGCTCGTTCACGCCGAACAGCTTTGAGCCGCAGATCTTTCCCGACTTATCCAAAAACAGAATGCGTGCCTGATCATACGGGATCTGAGCGCGGATATCGCTCACAAATTGAATGCATAGATCCGTGACCGTGCGCCGCGCGCCGCAGCGGAGCAGGAAGCGGTAAATGCGCTCCAACTGCTCCTCCGATCCGTTCTCTCGTTTCTGTTCCATACGGCTCCTTTCAAAATGCATAATTTTATGTATCCTACAACGAGTTCGATTACATAACTTTATGCATTTTATTATAGCATTTCACCGCTATAATGTAAATAGAGACCGATAATTTCATCGGCGAATTTCTTAAAATTATCTAATTTGCACAAGGAGGAGAATCATGGCAAAAACAGCAAACAGACGCATCGATCCGGAAGCTCTCTCGCGCATGAATGCGCAGCAGGCGAAGTCCCTGCAGGAGATATTCGTTCAATGCATGCAGGGAAAAGTCGCGCTCGTGAGCGGCGGCGCCTCCGGCCTGGGCTACATGGTCGTGAGCCGACTGTGCGAAGCCGGAGCGAAAGTCGTCATTGCCTCCCGAGGAGAAGAGCGAGCCAAACGCGCACTGGAAGATTTTAAGGCAAAAGGCTATGAAGTCAGCTGGGTCCAAACCGATGTATCCAAAGTGGCCGACTGCTATGCCGCCGTGGACTACGCGACTTCCGCTTACGGAAGCCTCGATGTGCTGGTGACATGCGCCGCCGGATGGTCGAGCTACTCCTATTTGGATCTGCCCGAGGAAGTGTACGACCGCGTCATGGACATCGATATGAAGGGAAGCTACTTCCTGGGTCAGGCGGCCGCGCGGTACATGGTCGCCAACAAGATCAAAGGAAAGATCGTCTTCATTTCCTCCGCAGCGCACCTGGGCGAAGGCCCAAAGGGCATCGGCATGAACAGCTACTATGCCGCCGCCAAAGCCGGTGTGGTCGCCATGACGAAGACCGTCTCCGGAGAGCTTCGGCAGTACGGCATCAATGTCAACTGCGTCGCCCCCGGCGGTATGCTCAGCGCCGGCGTATTCACGCAGGGCACGGAGGCGTTCGCGCTGTACGGGCCGGAATATAAAGCCGTCCGCGATTCCCACGGTTCGGGAAGCCCCGACCCGACGCCGCTGGCGATGAACCCCGACGAAGTGGCGAGAGTCGTCTTCGCCATGTGCACCCCGATGGCCGACTTCATGCAGGGCGAGACCGTCAATGTGAACGGCGGCACCCTGATGATCACGCAGGAGCGCCCCTTCAGCTTTACCGTCCCCGGCTGTGTCCCCGGCCCCAAAGCCGAAGAATGACCCCGTCAAAGCACGCCCTAATAATAAATAATATAAAAAGGCAGCACCGCATAATTCGGCAAGAGCGATTTGCGAGAGAATTTTTGCCGAATCAAGGAAGAAAACC
>CAVGGQ010000059.1:0-11430 GCA_963628785.1 Oscillospiraceae bacterium
TTCTGCTCCTTCAGAAGCTCCTTATCGCTTTTCTGAGCCAGTATCTCGGCGAAGGTTTCTTCATCATCACACAGAAACTCCGCCATTCGCCGAAGTTCAAGCATAACGACCTGCTCAACGGCATCCGCTCGGACATAGTGTCGACTTGGGCAGTTTCCACGGTAGTCTACTTTATTGTTGCTGCATGTGAAAAAATGAATATCTTGGTTTTGCGCGTCAGCAAATTGCAATTAAAAATTTCAACTGCTACGACCGCCTGCATAACATCAAAGTGCCTACCCTTATCCTGAACGGACGTCATGACTGTCTGATTCCACCGGACAATGGGGTGAAAATAGCTTCTGAAATTCCAAACGCCAGGTTTGTTCTGCTTGAACACAGCGCACACGCCACAATCGAAGATGCGGAGCTTATGCATGAACTCTGTTCTTCCTTTATCGAAGAAGCGTCAGAAAATTAAGGAGGAAATAAAAATGGGAAATTTATTAAAAGGACAAGTAGCTATCATCACCGGCTCCGGACAGGGAATCGGAAAAGAGCTTGCCCTGTGGATGGCAAGAGAAGGGTGCAGGGTCATCACTAATAACCGCAAGAAAGGATCTTCGCTGCAGGCCCACGACGGAAAATCCGTAAAATTTAATGAGGAAGATATTAAGAAAATATCCGCAATCATAGGCGATGCGGAGACTGCAGCCGCCTATGTGAACGCCGACAAGGAAGCACAGGCCGCCGGCGGCGAGGCTTATCCCGTCTACTCCGACGTCAGCACCCCCGAAGGTTGTAAAAAGCTGGTGGATGCCGCCGTGGAACGATGGGGCCGTCTGGATATCGTAGTCAGCAACGCGGCTGCCACCTGGACCGGCAATTTCAAGGATATGTCCATCGCCAACTGGGAGACCTGCGTGCGCTCCAAGCTGGATCAAGCCTTTTATCTCATGCATTATGCAGTACCCGAGATGAAGAAAAACAACTATGGCCGCATTATCATGGCTTCCTCTGAAGCCCAGATCGGCCTGGAAGGAATGTGCGGCTACAGCGCAGCCTGCGGCGGAATCGCCGCGTTTGCACGGGCGGTTTCTCAGAATCTGGCCGAGGACGGCATCACGGTCAACGCCTACACGCCCAACGCCGGAACCAGAAGCTGGTTCAATATGCTGGCGGAATACCGTGAGGAAGGCTATGACATCGAGGCCATTGAGGAAGGCTCTCCTGCAGCTCAGAAATTCCCGCCGGATCGCATGATTGGCATGCTGGGATATATGTGTCTGCCGGAGTTCACCGCCAGCGGCCTGGTTGTCAGCGTATGCGCGGACGGAGAGGTTGCTTTGTGGAATAACTATGAAAAATACAATACGATCTTTAAAGACCTCTGGGCGGAGAGCTCCTGTACCGTAGAAGACATCCGGGGAAAAATTCCGGAGCTCTTGCACAAGGTCTTTTATACCAAGGCCTCTCTTGTTGTGACAAAATAATCCTACGAATAAAATACGCCATTGGATTTCTTTGTCCATTCTCGGTATCCGACGGCAGCCATTGGTTATGCCATGATCGACCTTGATAATGCTGCGATTGGAGATACGGTAACGATAAATGGCTATGAAGCGGTTTTGACCGAATGCTCGTTCCTCTAAACGATTTGTCATTGCCAAAACAGCAGATATCTGAGTTTCTCTGATGTCGTTTGAACCATCTTTATATAGAAGGCGGCCTGCAGGTTTTTCATCTTGCAGGCCGCCTTTTTCGGTTATGTTACTTCCCGATATACTCGCCTTCGGCTACCACGGTGGCGGGGCCGGTCAGGTATATGTCGGTTATTTTCCCGTCCTCGGAGCAGAGGGAGACCTGCAGCTCGCCGCCGGGAAAATCGAGCCGGAGCGCGTCGCCGCGCATCTCGCCGCGCAGGTACATGCTCACGGACGTGGCGCCCGCGCCAGTGCCGCACGCGAGCGTGAAGTCCTCCACGCCGCGCTCGAATGTCACTGCTTTCACATGATTCTCACCGACGACTTTGCGGAATGTGACATTCGCGCCCTTCGGGAACGCGGGGTAATGGCGGATGTAGTCACCGAGCTCACGCAGCTCGCCCTGCGGCATCTCGTCCCAGCGCGGCAGCTCGAGCACCGCATGGGGGATGCCAGGGTCTCCGAGCTCGATGTATGATACCGAGAGGATGCTGCCCTCCCAGGGAATGCCGACTTCGGTCTCCACCGCTGTGGGGTCGTTGAGCCGCACGCAGTAGAGGTCGTCCTCGATGCGCTGCCCGACCACGATGCCCGCCGTCGTTTCGATGCGCTGGATGTCGCCCGCAAGTCCCCGGTCGTGACCGTAGCGCGCGATGCATCGCGCACCGTTGCCGCACATTTCGCCGAGCGAGCCGTCGGAATTATAAAAGCGCATCGCGTAGTCGCCACCGTTCTCCGTCGGGAGCACGACCATCATGCCGTCCGCGCCGATCGAAAGCCTTCGGCGGCAGACCTCGGCGGCGAGCGCGGAATATGCGCTCTCGCCGATCGCACCCGAGCGGTCGTCGATGATGACAAAATCGTTGCCCACACCCTGCATTTTCGTAAATTTCATTGGTTTCACCTCATTATTCATCAAATTCGTCTGCCTCGGCGGAAACGGCCATACGTCCTGTCGGCGTCTCGCCGAAAAACTTTCCGTATGCGCGCGAAAAGGCGGAGTAGCTCCGGAACCCGCAGCGGAAGCAGGCGTCCGTGGCGGAAACGCCCTCGCGGATCATGTCCCGCGCAGAGAGCAGCCGCTTGTCGGAAAGATAGTTGTGGATGGATGTGCCGGTCTCCTCGCGGAATTTCCGCATCATGTGGTACTTGCTGATATAAAACCGGGCCGCCAGATCGTCAATGGAAATGTCCTCATCGAGGTGGCTCTCCATATAACGGAGGATGGAAAGAATTTTCTCGTCCTGCGGCGCCGTGGGCTTCGGCATCTCCGCGTCCGTGCGGCGCGCCCCGCGGTCGATCTCGATGAGGAGTCGCAGCAGCGTACACCGCGAGAGGATCTCGTCCTCGCCGGAATCGTCCGCCATCTCGCCCTCCAGCTCCTCGGCGAGCGTACGGAACCGCCGCCGCGCCTCTTCCGAAGGACGCAGTACATGCCCACGCTTGCCGGAGAACACGCTCTCGAGCGAAAAGCGCTCGGTGGAGCTCGCTGCGAGCAGGGCAGGGGAGATGTAGAGGATGATGCGCTCGTAGCTGATGCCCTCCTCAAATTCGGGCTTGTGTACGCAGCGGCTGCCCACGAGGACGATGTCGCCGCTCTTGAGCGTGTAGCGTCGCCCCTCGACGATGTAGCTGCCGCTCCCGGAGAGCAGCAGCACGAGCTTGCAGAACTCGTGATAGTGATAATCGACCTTCGTGCCGCGGCCGTCTTTCAGATGAAAGAGACGGAAATCCTCCAGAAGATATCCGCGCTTTTCAAATGTTCCGTCCATACCCGCCTCCGAACAGCATCTTTTGCAAACAGTATAGCATATATTCTGTTTACTTTGCAAGCTGTGCGCGATAAAATATCGACAGAAATCGCACCGGAGGTCTTTCTAATGAAAAAATTCATGAAAAAGTACGGTTTTATCACGCTCATGCTGCTCGGCATCGTTGCCGGCTGTGTTGTCGGCGCGCTCTGGTCGGGCGCTACGGTGCTCGAACCGCTCGGCACGCTCTTCACGAACATGATGTTCTGCGTGGTCGTCCCGATGGTCTTCTGCTCCATCTCCTCGGCCATTGCCAATATGAACTCCGCCAAACGCGCGGGCCGCGTGATGGGCATCACGATCGCCACATTCCTCGCAACGGCTGCGATTGCCGCCATACTGATGTACATCATCGTGCGCATCGTCCCCATCTATACCTCGGAGCCGAGTTACGAGGAGTCCGAAGTCGGCACGGTCGACATCGCCACACTCATCATCAACTTCTTCACGAAGTCCGATTTCACCGAGCTCTTCTCCCGCAAGGCCATCCTCCCGCTGATCGTCGCGGCCATCTTCTTCGGCTTCGGCATCCAGCTCACCGGCGGCAGGGAGTCCCGCGTGGCGGTGCTGCTCAATGACCTCACCGAGATCCTCATGAAGGTAATCAAGCTCATCTCCTACTACGCGCCCATCGGCTTCTTCGGCTTCTTTGCCTCCCTCGTCGCTACGCACGGCTCGGACTTCGTTTCCAACTACGCCCGTGCTATCGTCCTCTACTATGTGGTCTGCTTCGTCTACCTGCTCGCCTCTTCGCCTATCTACGCCCGCTTCGGCGGCGGCAAGGGTGCCGCGAAGCTGATGTTCTCCAAGCTCTTCCGCCCGTCGGCCACGGCCTTCGGCACCTGCTCCTCGGTCGCCACCATCCCCACGAACATGGAAGTGTGCGAAGAGACCGGCATCAGCAAGGAAGTCTCCGACATCGTCATTCCGCTCGGCGCCACGATGCATATGGACGGTTCCGCCATGAGCGCCATCGTCAAGGTCGCCTTCCTCTTCGGCATGTTCGGCAAGGACTTCGGCACCTGGGAAGCGATCCTCGCCATCATCGTTGCGGTGTTCTCCTCGGTCGCCATGTCCGGCATCCCCGGCGGCGGCGGCACGGGCGAGCTCGTCCTGTGCTCCATGTTCTTTCTCGACCACCTCGGCGTGGCATTCCCAATCGCCCTCGCCATCGGCGAACTCGTCGATCCTCCCGCGACGATGGTAAACGCCGGCGGCGACTATGTCGTGAGCTTCATCGTCTCCCGCTTCGTAGAAGGTAAAGACTGGCTCCAAAAGAAGCTCAACGCGGATAAAACCGCTGAGTAAATCCTATCCCATCCCCCAAAGAAAGCACCGGGCTCTGCGCCCGGTGCTTTTTGGGGGGGCAGCACCGCACAATGTCGTCCGCCGAATCGTCCGATGCTGCCCTGATGTCCACGAACCAAAAGTAAATGCGCACCCAAAAATATGCACAAAGCCCCCAACCGGTCTCGGTCGGGGGCTTTGCGCATAAAAGCGATTATTCTTCGTTTTCCCAGTTGTGCCAGACGTTCTGGACATCGTCGTTGTCTTCGAACATTTCGAGCATCTTGGACATGTTCTTGATGTCGCCCTCTTCGGTGAGGGTGATGTAGTTCTGCGGGACCATTTCCACCTGTGCGGAGAGGAGATGATACTTCGCGGAGAGAGCCTCGGAAACGGAGGCAATGTCGTCCGGGTTCGTGTACACCGTGAAGATACCCTCATCGGTCTCGAGATCGTCGGCACCAGCTTCGAGAGCATCCTCAAGCACGGCATCCTCTTCGAGATCCTCGTCCTCGTTGTCGATGACGATAACGCCCTTCTTGTCGAAGGACCAGGACACGCATCCGGCTGCGCCCATGTTTC
This sequence comes from Oscillospiraceae bacterium, assembly GCA_963628785.1. Taxonomy (GTDB): domain Bacteria; phylum Bacillota; class Clostridia; order Oscillospirales; family Oscillospiraceae; genus Apopatocola. The sequence continues at coordinate 5,363 of CAVGGQ010000059.1, forward strand.
CACCGTACTTGTCGAAGTAGTGACGGACATCGGAAGCGGTGCGCTTGCGGTTGTCGGTCATGGCGTCCACGATAATGGCGACGCCGCACGGGCCGTAGCCTTCGTAGGTGACGCTTTCGTAGTTGTCGGTCGCACCGCTGCCGAGAGCCTTCTCGATGGTGCGCTTGATGTTGTCGTTCGGCATGTTCGCCGCTTTTGCCTTGGCGATAACGGCTGCGAGACGGGAGTTGTTCGCCGGGTCGCCGCTGCCGCCCTCTTTGACGGCGACGATCATTTCGCGGGCGATCTTCGTGAACGCCTGTGCACGCTTGGCGTCCTGCGCGCCCTTGGTCTTTTGTATGTTATGCCATTTGGAATGTCCGGACATACGATAATTCCTCCAAACAAAATTTACATTCGCGGTAATTATAGCACTCTCTTTTCCCGCTGACAAGAGGAAAAGCGCAGATTCGGAAGCTTTTCGAACAGATAAATTGTGCTATTTCGTTGATCCCGTGCCGTACTTTTCCGGACCCTTCCGGTATTCGCTCGGCAGCACGCCGACGATGCGGCGGAAGGTCTCGCTGAAATAGGTGCTCGAGCAGTAGCGCAGCGAGCGCGCAATGTCCGCAATGCTCTCCTCCGATCCGAGCAGCAGCACCTTGGCCTTTTCTATGCGCACGCTGTCGATGTACTCTGCCACGCTCATGCCGGTCTCCGCCTTGAACTTGCGCGAGAGATAATAGGGCGTATACCCGAACTGCTGCGCGAGCACGGCGATGGACACCTCGTCTTCCATGTGCGTGAGGATATAGTCGCAGCAATCGCGAACGGTGCGCGAATATTTGGCGCCGCCTTTCGCATTCCGCACGCGTTGGATGAAGTCCGTGTACATGGCGTGTGAGAGCGAGCTGATCGCTGAGATGGTCTTGGCCTCCGTCATGTTCTGAATGTACGCATCGCCGACGGCGTGAGCAATGTCGGGGGAGAGGCCGCCCTTGATGGCCTCGCGTGCGCAAAGCGATGTGAACACGATCACGGAGATCCTTGCCTGCCCTACGGGGTCACTCGTTTTGACCTGCACGCCGGTGCTGAGCGAGGCCGACTTTGTGAGCGCTTTGGAGAAATCCATATTGCCCTCGCGAACATTATATAAAAGCTCCTGCTCGGCCAAATAGGTGTGGTAGCGGTTGCGCTTCTGCGATGAGCGCGTCGTGGGCTTGCCGCCCTTGTCCGGCGTCTGGTAGAGAATGTCGCTCATGTTCATCTCCCGCCCGGTCAGCGTGAGGGAATGCATCAGAATGTAGTGCCCGAACATCTGCATCGGGATAACGGGCAGCGAGGAGAAAAAATTCAGAAAATCTTTTGTCCGCTCGAGTGAGGGAAACGCCTGCCGCACCGACTCGCCGATGGCGGCCGGCGAAATGACCGTGTTGAGTGCTGGGCCGATGACATGGATCCTCCGCTCCTCGCCCTCACCGACGCTGACCGCGCCCCAGAGAAGTCCGAAGCTCGAGCTCAAAAAGAGCGGCGCGTCGAGCGCATTCTCGAGTGCATAGTCAAGACATCCGGAACGCTCGAAGAGCTCGTCCGCAAGCGCCGACTCCGGTTCCGCGGAGATAACTTCCCCCTTGGCGTCGTATTCTCGAAACGCCACATCGTATGCGCAACGGATCAGGCTTTTCAGAAAGGTCAGTTTCTCGTCCGTATTCAATCCGTTCACACCGCCTTTTGTCAAAATAGCTAAATAAATCAATGGTTTCTTGTTCATTCTGTTATTTTGATTTTATCACAAATCAGCGAAAAATACAAGAAATTTGTTGCCTTTCGCAATACAGACGAAATTATGATAGGAAAAACGAATTTACTGTTTTACACCCCGCACGGCCTTCGTTATAATGCACATAGAAACGCAAAATATTTGCTGTTCCTTTAAGGCAACACCGCACAATGTCGTCTGCGGCGCTTTGCGGATCTTTTTCACCGACTCTGTGTCATCAAACCTTGCCATACACAAAGTATGGCTGCGGTTTTCTTCCTTGATTCGGCAAAAAATCTCTCGCAAATCGCTCTTGCCGAATTATGCGATGTTGCCTTAACATTTTTAATCTTTTACGGAGGGCTGCAACATGAGCAAAAAACCGAAAAATCCCGATCATCTCAGTATTTGGCGTCTTCTTGCATTCAAGAGCTCCGACATCTCCGCTGCATGGGTGAATGTTCTCGTATTGAACTACCTCTCCATCTACGCTTCGGATACCCTCGGCGTATCCACGCTGCGCGTAGGCACACTCCTTCTCGCCAGCAAGATCTTCGACGCGATCACCGACCTCTTCGCCGGCATTCTCGTTGACTCCACCAAAACGAAGCTCGGCCGCGGCCGCACCTACGAGCCGGCCATCATCGGCATGACGATCTGCACTGTGCTCCTCTTCTCTGGCAAGCCGGAATGGAGCGAATTTGCCAAGTCCGCGTGGATCTTCTGCATGTACTCCCTGACCTTCGCCATCTTCTCAACGCTCCGTCTTGCCGCTCTCAACCCCTACGCCATCGGCCACTTCTCCAATAACCCCGTGCTCCTCAAGAAGGTTGCCTCCTTCGGCGGCATCGTCACCATGGCAGGCAGCATTATCGTGAGCGTCGGCTTCCCGATGATCATGAAGCGCATCGCCACCTCTGCCGCCGGCTGGACCCGTGCCGTTCTCATCATCATGATTCCCGCCACCCTCATCGGCACGCTCCGCTTCATCTTCTGCAAGGAAGATCCGAACGTGGACGCCGGTAAGAGCTCAGAGCCGCTGAAATTCAAGGACATTGTCGATCTCTTCTCGAAGAATAAATATGTCTGGCTCTACGCCGTCATCATGCTCTGCTACAACATCACCACCAACCTCGCCTGCGGCTCCTACTACTTCAAGTACATCGTCGGCGACCTCGACAAACTCGGCATTCTCTCCGTGTTCGGCATTGCCCTTCTCCCGCTGATGCTGCTCTTCCCGATGATTATGAAGAAGATCGGCTCTATGGGCAAGATGATCGCCACCTTCTGCGGCATCGGCGCCATCGGCTACATCATCGTATTCTTCTCCGGCGCCAACGCCACGGGCGTGTATGTCGGCTACCTGCTCGCCACGCTCGCCGGACTGCCCGTCGCATACTACGGCATCCTCTTCGTTATGAACATCTGCAACTACAACGAGCGCATCGGCCTGCGCCGCATGGAGGCTTCCTCCAGCACGCTCGCCAACTTCTGCTCCAAGTTCGGCGCGGCTCTCGGCTCGTATGTCACCGGCCTCGCGCTCTTTATCGGCGGCTACATCAGCGCGGCCGATGCCACGCAGCCCGTGAGCGCCATCATGGCCATCCGCATCGACTACTCCATTGTCCCGCTGATTTTCATGGTCATCATGGGCGTATGCGCCTTCGCCTTCTCCAAGCTCGAGAAGGACAACGAGGCGTACCTGAACGCGAAAAGGGCCGAAGCTGCCGCAGAGTAAACACCGATATCCGATCTTACAGGGAGCGTCGATTGTTTCGGCACTCCCTGCAGCGGTATTAAGGAGACAGTCACGATGATCCGATCCGTACAGCAGATCATGCTCGGCACGGTGTGCACGAGCGAAGAAGCGGCGCTGCGGGTTTTGCGCCGCATAAAGCATGCGGGATACGATGCGCTGGAGCTCAACAGCTTCATGACGCATCCGACCCCGGCTCTTGTCCGCCTGCTCACGAAAGCCGCCGGCATGCCAACGGGCTCGTGCGGCAAGCTCGACTGGAAGAGTCTTTTGAAAGAGTCCGGCCTCGCGGTCTCCGCCTACCACACCGACCTCGGCTCCCTCGAGCGCGAGAGCGAAAAGGTACACGCAGAAGCCAAGGCTTTCGACACCGACCGCCTCGTCATCACCGGCATGTACCGCTTTGACTACGGCGACGAGAAGACCCTAAAGGATCTCGCCGCGCGGCTCAACGCAGCCGGAGCGAAGACAAAGGTAAACGGTCTGCGTCTCTTTTACCACAACCACAACGCTGAGCTCCTCCGCACCGCTTCGGGCGAGTACGCCTACTCGATCCTCCTGCGCGAGACCGACCCCGAGAGCGTATTCTTCGAGTTCGACAGCTACTGGTTCGCCGACGCCGGCGCAAGCCCCCTCGTCTGGATGGAAACGCTCGGAGAGCGTATGAAGCTCTGGCACATCGCCGACCGAGGCACCCGCCGCGGCAAAACGCCCATGACGCCCATCCTCAAGTCCGACAGCGTAGAGCTCGGCACCGGCAACCTGCCGCTTGCCCGGCTGCGCGATCAAGCCGTCCGAAACGGCATCGAGTGCGTCGTCCTCGAGAGCCACCGCAACTGGATCGACCGGGATCCCGTAAAAAGCCTCGAAGTCAGCGCCGGGTGGCTGAACCGAAATTTTGCATAAGAGGTTTACATAATGAAAGCTATCCATCTGAAATGTGACCGCCTGACGGCACCGCTCGGCCTCGCGCTGCATAAGCCGACGCTGAACTGGACATGCGAAGGCGGAGTGAAAGAGACCGCTTACCGCATCACGGCCACCGTCGGCGGCAAGACCGTGTGGGAGAGCGGCGAAGTGCGCTCGGACGCCATGCAAGTCGTGTGCCCCTACGAGGGCAAGGCGCGCGAGCGCGTCATCTGGAGCGTGTGCCTGTGCGATGAGAACGGCGCATGGGGAGAGGAGAGTTCCTCTTTCTATGAATACGGCATCGCGAACGACATCCGCAAAGCATCGTGGATCGATCCCGAGCTTACGCTCGATGAAAAGGTACGGCAGCCGGCCTCCGTGCTGCGCCGCAAATTCCGCATCGATGCCTTGAAAGCCGAATCCCCGGCGCGGCTCTATATCACCTGCCACGGCTTCTATGAGGCGGAGATTAACGGAAAGCGAGTGGGCGAATTCGTCCTCGCCCCGGGCATCGATGAATATAAGCTGCGCCTCCAGCTACAGTGCTATGATGTGACCGACCTTCTGCACGAAGGCGAAAACGAGATCCGCGTCACGCTCGGCGACGGAATCTACCGCGGGAACTACGGCATCGACGGAGCCAACCGCATCTCCGGCAAGGACATCGCGCTCCTGTGTCGCCTCGAGATCGGCGGCGAGCCCATCGTGTGTAGCGATGCCGCGTGGGAAGCAAGCCAATCTGGCATCGTGCGCGAGAACGACACCGAGCTCGGCGAAACGCAGGACGCGCGCATGGAGACCATCACGGACTGGCACAGCGTGAAAGTCGAGAATTTCGGCTATGACAATCTCGTGTGCACCGAGAGCGTGCCCATCCGTGAGCACGAGCACTTCACCGGCAAGATACTCAAAACGCCGAACGGTGAAACGGTTGTCGACTTCGGACAGAATCTCGCGGGCTATACAGCCGTCACGGTGAGCGCCAAAGCGGGGCAGACCATCACGCTTTGGCACGGCGAAATGCTCGACGAGAACGGCAACTTTACGCAGTCCAATTTCGACCCGGGCACGCGCAATAAGAACGGCGGCATCCCGCAGAAGCTCACCTTCATCTGCAAGGACGGCAAAAACACCTTCCACCCGAAGTTCTGCATTTTCGGCTTCCGCTATGCGAAGGTCGAGACCGACATCGACCTCACCGACGCCGAGTTCACGGCTATCGCCGTCTATTCCGAAATGGAGCAGGTCGGCACATTCTCGTGCGGAAACGAGGATGTGGACCGTCTCTTCCTCAACAGCCTCTGGAGCATGCGCTCCAATTTCTGCGACATCCCCACCGACTGCCCCACCCGCGAGAGAGCGGGCTGGACGGGCGATGCCGGCGCGTTCGCGCCCACGGCGGTGTACCTCGCGGACTGCTATCCGGTGCTCCGCAAGTGGCTCGCCTGCTGCCGGGGCTCTCAGGCAAAAAACGGCATCGTGGCAAACATAACGCCCCCGAGCAATGCCAACGGCATCATCACGCGCGTCATCCGCGGCTCGGCAGGCTGGGGCGATGCGTGCATCCTCGTGCCCTGGGCGCTCTATGAAGCATACGGCGATGTGACCATCCTCCGCGAAAACTACGACATGATGGTCAAATGGGTGCGCTTCTGCAAGAAACGC
>CAVGGQ010000060.1:0-11341 GCA_963628785.1 Oscillospiraceae bacterium
GGCTGAATTACTTGCCGAAGTAGCGCTTTAGCAGGCCCTCGAAGGCTTTGCCGTGACGGGCTTCGTCGCGGGCCATTTCGTGGACGGTGTCGTGGACCGCATCGAGGCCGTACTTTCCGGCGAGCTTTGCGAGCTCATACTTGCCGGCCGTTGCACCGTTTTCGGCTTCGACGCGCATCTCAAGGTTCTTCTTGGTGCTGTCTGTGACAATCTCGCCGAGGAGCTCGGCAAACTTTGCGGCGTGCTCGGCTTCCTCATAGGCCGCCTTTTCCCAGTAAAGGCCGATCTCCGGATAGCCTTCGCGGTGCGCCACGCGCGCCATGGCGAGGTACATGCCGACTTCGGTGCATTCACCGGTGAAGTTGGAACGCAGGCCCGAGATAATCTCCTCGCGGACGTCTTCCGGGACATCATCGCCGAACATTTTACCCGCACCGACAATGTGCTCCGCCGCCCACTCGTTTGTCTCTTTCATTTCCGTGAAGCGTGAGCCGGGAACCTTGCACTGGGGGCAGAATTCCGGGGGCGTATCGCCTTCGTGAACATAACCGCATACCGGGCAAACCCACTTTTTCATTGTTGAATCCTCCTTGATTTCCTTTGTTGTTTTAATTCTCTTTGTTGTTTTCTTTTATAATCTCCGCGCATTCGCGGCAGATACCGTAAAATGTCAGCGCCCAGGTGCGGATCTCCCCGGGCATGCCGTCGGAAGCGAGATTCTCTGGCTTGGCCGCCACATCGTCCACGCGGCCGCAGCGCTCGCAGATAAAATGCGCATGGGCATGGGTGCGTCCGTCAAAGCGTTCCTGCCCGTCCACTGTGGCAACGCACATGGTCTTGCCCTCCTCGCGGAAGAGCGCCAGATTGCGGTAGACCGTGCCGAGCGACAAGTCTGGGATCTCCGGCTTCAGGCGGCGGTAGATCTCCTCCGCACTCGGATGGTCGTATGACGCAAGCAGGAGATCCCGAATCGCGTCTCTCTTTTTGCTCTGTCTCCGTGCGGCCTCCATTTTACTTCCCCTTTGTCGGCTTAATAATCAGTAACAGTTATCGTTACTGTTAATATAACAGATAATTCTTTTCCTGTCAATAGCTCAAAGGAATTTTTTCGGCATAAAGCAGCTCGGCTCACCTGCTTGACACAGAAACGGTGCAGGAGTAGAATAAGAGATCAATATAAAAAGTATAAGATTCGCGGAAATAGATTTCAAAAAAATATCCGACGGATCGGAAAGAGACCGTTATGCTTCCTTACCTTGTCACCGTGCTCGGCGCATACCTCATCGGCTGCTCCAATATGGCGCTTTACCTCTCCCGCATCAAAGGTGTGGATCTCCGCGCAGGCGGCTCGAAAAATCTCGGGGCATCCAATGCGTTCGCACTTATAGGGAAAAAGGCAGGCGTCATCGTAGCTGTTCATGATATCGGAAAAGCGGTCCTCGCCGTGGAGCTCTCCAAGTGGATCTTCCCGGGCGTGCCGCTGCTCGGGTTCATTGCGGGTGTTGCATGCGTGCTCGGCCATATGTACCCCTTCTACCTGAAGTTCAAAGGCGGCAAGGGCTTTGCCTCGTATATCGGCATGATCCTCGCCATCAACTGGAAGTTTGCGCTTTGCATTCTCGCCGCCGTGGTCATTCTCACGCTTATCACGGACTATATCGTTGTCGGGACGGTCACCTGTGTCATCTCTTTCCCGGTCTACACCGCCATCCGCAGCGGGTGGCTGGCGCTTGCGATCCTCTGCGTGGCGACCTTCGCCATTCTCTACAAACACCGCGAAAACTATGTGCGCATCTGGAACGGCACCGAAATGGGCTTTTCCGGCGCCGGACGCGGCAAATACAAAGCGAAATAGGGATCTGCGGCGGGAGGCTTCGGTCTCCCGCTTTATGATTTGAAAAAAATCCGATTTCGGTATTGACATCATGCATGGGGTATGGTATTATAACTCTCGTAATATCGCGGGGTAGAGCAGTTGGTAGCTCGTCGGGCTCATAACCCGGAGGTCATTGGTTCAAGTCCATTCCCCGCAACCATTCAAAGGTCCGGAAGCCGCAAGGTTTCCGGGCTTTTTCTTTGCAAAGGGTGTCATCGACATGGCTGTGTTTACCGTATCGCTTCCGCAGCTGAATATGCAGATTCCGGCCGGAGAGGGTGAAAACCTCTTTCAGCTCCTGCGCGATTATGAAATCTACATTGACGGCCCCTGCGCCGGCCGCGGTACCTGCGGCGTATGCACCGTGATCTGCAACGGCAAAGAAGTTCTCGCCTGCCAAACCAATGTCACGGAAGATCTGACCGTCCGGCTGCCGTGAAGGAAAGCCGCGGCGATTTGTTTGGCGGTTCCGTAAGTTTCTCCGCTCCCCGACTTCTCGTTTTCGAGCCGTCGGGGAGATTTTCTGTCGACAGCTATTGCGAAACGGCGTCGGGCGTGATACATTTAAGGCAACACCGCATAATTCGGCAAGAGCGATTTGCGAGAGATTTTTTGCCAAATCAAGGAAGACAGCCGCAAAGCACCGCAGACAATGTTGTGCGGTATTACCTTAAGACATCCCGGAAATTCAACTTTTGCTGAGGAGGAACATCGGATGAATTACAAAGAGATACACGATGCGGCAAACGGCCAGGTCGGCCCATACTGCAAAAACTGCCCGGTGTGCAATGGGCGCGCCTGTGGGAATGCCATGCCCGGTCCCGGCTGCAAGTATCCCGGCAACACCGCCGCGAGAAACTACGACAAGTGGCAGGAGATCTGCGTAAACATGGACACGCTCTGCCCGCGTTCCACGCCGGATATTTCCTTTGAAATGTTCGGCCGCCGCTTCACCGCGCCCATATTTGCCGCTCCGCTCGGCAGCACCGACATGCACTACGGTCCGAAGTACATCGACCAGGACTACAACACGATCCTCATCAACGCCGCTGCGGAATACGGCGTCATGGCGTTCACCGGTGACGGCGTGAAGCCCGAGATCCTTGTGAGTGCCGTGCGGGATATGGCGAAGATCGGCGGCATCGGCTGCCCGACCATCAAGCCGTGGAACAAAGAGGCGGTTTTTGCCAAACTCGACATTCTCAATGAAAACGGCATCTTTGCCGCCGGTATGGACATTGACGGTGCGGGTCTTCCGTTCCTCAAGGCGATGAATCCGAACGCCGGCAGCAAGAGCGTAGAGGAGGTGCACGAGATCTGCTCCTATGCCAAAATGCCGTTCATTATCAAGGGCATCATGACCCCCGCCGCTGCGGAAAAAGCGGTAAAGGCGGGTGCGGGCGCGATCGTCGTATCGAACCATGGCGGGCGCGTGCAGGGCGGCGTGCCATCCACGGCTGAGGTGCTCCCCGCTATTGCCGATGCCGTAAAGGGCTCTGTTACGATTCTTGTTGACGGCGGTATCCGTTCGGGCATCGATGTGTTCCGTGCGCTTGCGCTCGGCGCGGACGGTGTGCTCATCGGCCGCCCCATCCTCAACATGATCTACGGCGGCGGTGCGGAAGGCTTCAAAGTCTATATGGACAAGATCACCGCGGAGCTGCGCGACACGATGACCATGTGCGGCGCCGCCACTCTCCGCGACATTGACCGCACCAAGATCTGGAGCGCATAAAGGCACTTTCGGCCGTCGCAAAAAATATTTTTTGTTTTTGAAAAAAATGCTTGCATTTTCCATTCGGTTGTGTTACATTAATTGGGCGCTTGAGATATGCGCCGTTAGCTCAGCTGGATAGAGTGTCTGGCTACGGACCAGAAGGTCAGGGGTTCGAATCCCTTACGGCGTGCCACAAAAATCCGATTGCCTTTGGGCAGTCGGATTTTTTCTATGCTGCATAGCTTTCAAAAAATATTGTCTCCGGCAGACCGATTCGGGTGCCGGAGTTTTTTTAGTGGATCAAACCGTATTTTTCGCGGAGAGGGCGGAGAGTTGCTTCGGGGAGAGAGCCTTCGTAGAGGGCGCGGCCCTGGTAGGCGCGGAGAGCGGATTCGAGGACGGCGGCACCTTCGCACACGAGGCAGAGGGGCTTACGGATCATGTAGGCGCTTTCGATGAGCGTTTTCACATCCTCCGCCGTTTCGAGGCGGACGGCGAGCACGGCGTCGTCTTCCTCGAGGGCATCGGACAGGTCTTCTTCAAAGTCCTCCGTCACGCACAGGATCTCACCGTGCTCGGCCGATGCGGGAATATACATGCAGTTCTGCTCCGTAGAAGCGGGAAGTAGATCCGTATGCAGCGGCGCGGGCGGCATGATCTCGGCTCCCTCCAGCGCTTTTTGAAGTGCCGCGATGTGTTCGCCCGTCGTGCCGCAGCAGCCGCCGAATACGGCGACGCCCGCTTCAAGCATTTCGAGGACGAAGGACACAAACTCCTCCGGCGGGCAATCGTATACCGTTTTGCCGTTTACAAGTTTCGGAAGCCCGGCGTTGGGCTTGGCAATGAGCGGCACGCGGGCGTACTCGTGCAGGCGGCGAAGCTGGCGGAGCATATCCTCGGGGCCGGTTGAGCAGTTCAGGCCGAACGCATCGATGCCCATGCCCTGCAGGACGGTGAGAGCCGCCGTCACATCCGTGCCGGAAACGCTGCGCCCGCTTTCATTGCAGGAGAAGGTGACGAATATCGGTTTATCGCTCACGCTGCGCACGGCAAGCACGGCCGCGCGTGCATCCGAGAGCGTCATCATGGTCTCGATCACGAACAGGTCGACGCCCGCCGCTTCGAGAGCTGCCGCCTGCTCGGTGTAGATTTCCACGATCTCTTCAAACGGCATGTCGCCGATCGGCTGCACGAAGAAGCCGGTCGGAGACATATCCCCCGCCACCAGTGCTCTGCCGTCCGCCGCTTTGCGCGAGAGCTCTACGAGACGGCGATTGATCTCGGCGGTCCGGCCGACGATGCCGCGCTCGCCGAGCTTGCGGCGGTTGGCGCTGAATGTCGGAGCGTACAGCACGCGGCTGCCCGCATCGACATAGCTGCGCTGGATGTCCGTGAGTATGTCCGGATGCGCGAGCACCCATTCCTCGGCGCTCTCGGCACCCGTGTAGCCGTGCGACTGCAGCTGTGTGCCGGTTGCGCCGTCCAGAATCAGCGGAAAATGAAAATCCATATATCCTCCGTTCGGGAGCTTGACACTGCCGCCGCCCCCGTCTATAATACATTCATATTTTTATGCGTTCATTATACACATATATTGCTCTTTTGCAAGGCTTAGAAGAAAGCGAACGGAGGCTCGGGTATGCGGAATTGGCTGGATCGATTTATGATGGGGCGCAACGGTGTGGATTTTCTCAACCGGAAGCTCCTTGTTCTCATGCTGATCCTGTGGCTTCTCGGCCTTGTACTCGAGTCCGGCTTCTTCAGTTTTCTTGCCCTCACCGTGGCTGCCTACTCGCTCTTTCGGATGTTCTCGCGCGATCTCTCTGCGCGGCAGCGGGAGGATCTGGCCGCGCGTGAGGCGTATGACCGCGCAAAGTCCGAGCTCTCCGGTGCGTGGATGCGGCTCAGGCAATCGCGCGACTATAAATTTTTCACCTGTCCGGGATGCGGCAACCGACTTCGCGTGCCGCGCGGCAAAGGGCACATTCAGATTACCTGCCCCCGCTGCGGACAGAGATTTGAGAGGAAAAGCTGAGTATGACAATGGAAGAGATCCTCGTTTCGGGGCTCCGAGAGCTGGAAGTCCCCGCGACGGAGGAACAGCTCCGCAAGCTGCGGAGCTATTATACACTGCTCGACGAAAAATCCAAGGTGATGAATCTCACCGCGATCGAAGGCGAGGAAGCCACGGCGCGGCTGCACTTTCTCGACTGCGCGGCGCTGCTGCGGTATGTAAAGCTTGCGGGCCGTTCCGCGGCGGACATCGGCTCCGGTGCCGGTTTCCCGGGGCTCATCGCCGCCATCCTCGTGCCGGACGCGCATCTCACGCTCATCGACAGTCTGCAAAAGCGCGTGGCGTTTCAGCAAGAGGTTTGCGATGCGCTCGCGCTCACGAATGTCACGCCGCTTGCGGGTCGTGCCGAGGAGGAGAGTGACAGGCGGGAGAGCTTTGATGTTGTCACATCACGCGCGGTGGCGCGGCTGAGCATGCTCTGCGAGCTGTGCATGCCGCTCGTGCGCGTCGGCGGCGTGTTTGCCGCGATGAAGGGGCCGGAGCCGGAGGACGAGGTGCATGAAGCGCAAAAGTGCATCCGCACGCTCGGCGGCGGAAAGGCGCGCATCGAAAAATACACCGTACCCGGCACCGATGCCGTCCACAGTATCGTCATCGTCCCGAAAATCGCACCGACCCCCGCGAAATACCCCCGCCGCTTCGCCATGATAAAAAAGCAGCCGCTCTGAAGGCATCAAAAACGCAGGAAGTTCAAAAATGAGCTTCCTGCGTTGGTTATGGCAACACCGCACAATTCGGCAAGAGCGATTTGCGAGCAAATTTTTGCCACCGAATGAGGCGCATTGACGCAGCAATACTTTGTGTATTGCAAGGAAACGCAACGAAATGCGGGAGCAAAATTTCCGCAAAGCGCCGCAGACGACATTGTGCGGTGCTGCCTTATTCTTTTTCGCCGACGACCTGGTACATGGTGTCATCGGAGATGACGGTCGTCACTTTCAGATGTTTGGCGAAGATCTCGGCGAGCTTGTCGGCTTCCATGAGGCCGTTCGATACATGGCTCGCCGCGCCGTGGTGGTGAGCATCGATGGCCGCGCGGGAGCTGCCGTGCGCCACAGCGAGGCGTCCGCCGGGGACGAGGAGTGAGGAGAGATGCGCGATGAGCGTTTCGGGCGAGAGGAAATGCGGAAAAGCGTTGTAGATCACGATGGCATCGAAGCCGTCGCCGAGGTCGGCCGTTTCCGCGTCGCCGCATACGATGCGCACATTCTCCTGCGGGAATTTCTCGCGGGCAATGCGCACCATTTCGGGCGAAATATCCACAGCCGTCACGCTCTTCACGCCGCGCTTCAGGTAATCGCCGATGAGCACGCCCGTGCCGCACGCCACATCCAGCACACGCTTGCCTTCGCTCACGCCCGCATTATCGAGGATGCGGGCGATCTTCTCATCGCTGCGGATCATTTCCGCGTCCCATGTTTTCGCGTGTTCATCGAAAAAGGCAACGACATCTTTTTTCTCGATCATTCCTGCGTCCCTCCGAAGAATGATGCGGTGTCGATCTTTTGATAGCCGCCGAAGCTGTTCGGGCAGGCGTAGATCTCGTCCGCAAGTTCCGTGCCGAGGAAAGCGTTCGTGATGCGGTTTGTGACATCCTTCATGTCCACATCCTCGAAGCGGTCGGGGTAGGCGACCTTTGCCGCGAACCATGTGTTGATGAGGGCGATCTCGTAGTTCGTGTAATAGGCGTTGTAGGCGAGCTGAAGATATGCCTCGCCGCTGCGCCACGCGCGGCAGGTATCGAACAAGGTCGGGTCTTCCTCGTAGAGCGGAAGAATGTTCTTCACGGCGGCGGCATCGAAGATCATAATATCCATGTCCTCGCCGAGGGACACGAACTTCTCGCTCTCGATGGCCTGCGCGCCGTCCGCAGCGAGGCCGGAGACGACATTATTCACATTCGCCACGTGGAAGGACACATAGTCCTGCGATGTCATGAGGTGGTTCGTGGTGCCCCAGTTGCCGAGGCCGCAGATGTAGATGGAAGGTTTATCCTCCTCGGCGATGCCGGCGGTGCGCTCCTCAATCGCGGCGCGTTCGGCCTCGATGAAGGAGATGAGCGTCTCGGCCTTTTCACCGGCGTTGAAGATCGTGCCGAGGAGGCGCAGGCTCTCGAAGAATGTCTCGTCAAACACGCCGTCCGCGCCGGAGCGCAGCGTGATGACCGGCACGCCGAGCTGTTCCTGCAGGGCGTTTTCCTTGTCGGTGTCGGTGTAGAGCGAGATGACGATATCCGGGTCGCACGAGAGGATCTTTTCCGCCTCGGCGCTCTGGGCATTCGGGCCGCCCACGCCGCACGAGGGGAGCGAAGCGAAGAGGTCACCGTAGGCGAGCACATAGGGGCGCGCCACGCTGTCGAACATTTTCGGGCGCTCGGAGAGCGTTTCGTTGTCGATGTCCTCCACACCGCACAGGAGCGACACATCGCCGATGTAGGTGTAGAGGCGCAGAGCCCCGGCACCAATGCACACCACGCGGCGATAGCTGCCCGGCGTAACGGTCACTTTGCGTCCGACAAGGTCGGTTACGGTGACGCTTTCGGTCGCCTCGGCTGCCGTTTCCCCGCCGGGTGCGGCGGCCGGTTCGGTCTCTGTCTCGGTCTCCGAGACCGTGCCGCAGGCAGTGAGAGACGCGAGCATCGCAAGCGCGAGCAGAAGAGACAGAATTTTAGTTTTCAAAGTTTTTTCCTCCCAAGATCACTTTTTTGCCATCCACGGTGATGATCCGTGCCTGAAAATCAAATACATCCCGAATGACCTCGGATGTGAGGATTTCCTCCCCGCCCGCATAGCGCACCGCGCCGTCGCGGAGGAGGAAGAACCGGTCGCCCATGCAGAGCGCCTGATTGAGGTCATGCAGCGAGCTTAAAATCGAAATGCCGCGCTCGCGGGCGGCTTTTTTCGCCTCGTCGATGATGAGCTCCTCGTTCGCCATGTCGAGGTTGCCGGTCGGCTCGTCGAAAATGAGCAGGCGCGGCTCCTGCACGAGCGCACGGGCGATGGCGATCTTCTGCTTCTCGCCGCCCGAAAGTTCCTCGGCACAGCGCGAGGCGAGGCCCTCGAGGTGCATCTCCTCCAGAATCTGGGCGGCGGCTTCGTAGTCCTCGCGTCCCGCCTGCAGGCCGAAGCGCGACACGCGGCCGAGCAGGACGGAATCGTACACGCTCAGCGCGCCGAAGTGGATGTGCTGCGGCACATAGGCGACAACGCGCGCCCGCTCGCGGCGGGACATTTTGAGAATGTCCTGCCCGTCGAAGAGGATTGATCCGCTCTCCGGCGATGTGAGGCCGAGAATGCATTGGAAAAGCGTTGTTTTTCCCGCGCCGTTTCGCCCGAGCAGAATGCCGATCTCGCCGTCCGGCAGTTCGAGCGACACGCCATTGAGCACGGGTTCCGCGCGGCGGGAGTAGCGGAACACCACATTGTCGATCTTCAGCATCCGCCGTGCTCCTTTCGCGTGAAAATGATGCCCAGGAAGAACGGCGCGCCGAGCAGCGAGGTGATCGCGCCGACCGGCAGAGCGCTTCCGCTCCCGAGCGAGCGCGAGACGGCGTCCGCCGTGAGCAGGAGAAGGCTGCCCATGAGCGCCGAGGCGGGAACGGAAAAACGGTGGTCCTGTCCGATCAGGCGTTTTACGACATGCGGGCAGATGACGCCGACAAAGCCGATGGTGCCGAGGCTCGACACGCATGCGGCCGTCATGAGCGAGGCAAAAAGCAGTGAGAAAAAGCGCAGGCGCGACACATTCACGCCCGTGCTCCCCGCGGCGGCGTCACCGCTCAAGAGCGTATTATACCGCCACGCGAGGGCGGAGAAGGCCGCGATGCCCACAGCGGCGATGAGGAACATCTGGAGATCCGTTTTGTATGTCGCGCGGCCGAGGTCGCCGAAATTCCACACGACGGCGGCGGAGAGGCCGACATCGGTCGCATAGAACTGCAGCAGCGTCGTGGCAGCCGTCCATACGGAGCCGACAGCGATGCCCGCGAGCACCACGACATTCGGCGAGAATGAGCGCACGCGGCAGAGCGCAAGGATGAGCAGAATGGAGAGCGCGGCAAATACGAACGCCGTGGCGGAGGCCGCAAACGGGTTTACGCCCGCCATGTACCCCGAGAGGTTGTTCCCCGTGGAGAGGTAGCCGCCCGCAAACGCGATAATCGACAGATTTGCGCCGAACACGGCGGCGTTGGACACGCCCATCGTGGAGGGTGACGCCATGGAGTTGGCAAGCGTCGTCTGCATGATAAGCCCCGAAACGGAGAGCGCCGCGCCGGCGATGACGGCCGCGAGCATGCGAGGCAGACGGATGGAACGCACGATGCGCACATTGGCGGCGGTGCCGTGCCCGAAGAGCGCCGCGACGCCGTCCGAAAGGGACATATTCGAAGAGCCGATGAAGAGGCACAAGATCGCCATGCAAATTACGGCCAGAGCCAGCACCGCGATCACGATGCGCGAGCGTTTTGTCTGCACGGCAAGCGACTTTCTCATATGCGTCCCTCCCCTTTTTAAAGTCCTGCTTATTATACCTGCTTTCCCCGTGGGATAAAAGCCCCCGGTGGGGATATTTTTTCAAAAAAGTCCCGAACAGGCGGGAGATCGTGCCTGTTCGGGATTGGGATATGGTTGAGGCTTTTCGCCGGGATATCAGAACTTGATATGCTCGGCGATGTAGTTTTTGACTTCGGCGATGGGGATGCGGACCTGCTCCATGCTGTCGCGCTCGCGAACGGTGACGCAGTTGTCGGCGGGCGTCTTGTCATCGCCAACGGTCTGGAAGTCGACGGTGATGCAGTACGGTGTGCCGATCTCGTCCTCGCGGCGGTAGCGCTTGCCGATGGAACCGGCGTCGTCGTAGTCGACCATGAATTCCTTCTGCAGCTCGTGGTAGAGCTCCGTGGCGGGGCCGGCGAGCTTCTTCGAGAGCGGCAGCACCGCGCACTTGAAGGGAGCGAGGGCCGGGTGCAAATGCAGAACGGTGCGCGCATCGTTCTTCGCCTCGTCCACGATCTCCTCATCGTACGCATCGCACAGGAACGCGAGCGCAACGCGGTCGCAGCCGAGAGACGGCTCGATGACATAGGGGATGTAGTGCTCGTTGGCTTCCTGATCGAAGTAGGTAAGGTCCTTGCCGGACGCTTCCTGATGGCGCTTGAGGTCATAGTCGGTGCGGTCGGCGATGCCCCACAGCTCGCCCCAGTCGGTGAACGGGAAGGCATACTCGATGTCGGTCGTCGCGCGGGAGTAGAAAGCGAGCTCTGCCGGCTCATGGTCGCGCAGACGCAGGTGCTCTTCCTTGATGCCGAGGCTGAGGAGCCAGTTCTTGCAGTAGTCTTTCCAGAAAGCGAACCACTCGAGGTCGGTGCCCGGCTTGCAGAAGAACTCGCACTCCATCTGCTCAAACTCGCGGGTGCGGAAGGTGAAGTTGCCCGGGGTGATCTCGTTGCGGAACGCCTTGCCCACCTGACACACGCCGAACGGCAGCTTGCGGCGGGTGGTGCGCTGGATGTTGGCGAAGTTCACAAAAATGCCCTGCGCGGTCTCCGGACGGAGGTAGCAGGTCGAGGAGGAGTCCTCGGTAACGCCGATGGCGGTTTTGAACATGAGGTTGAACTTGCGGATGGGCGTGAAGTTGTGCTTGCCGCACACCGGGCAGACGATGTCCTCGTGCT
>CAVGGQ010000061.1:0-11318 GCA_963628785.1 Oscillospiraceae bacterium
AGCGGGAGGTTTGCACTTCCCGCTCCGTTTTCGTTGTCTGACAGATAAATACCGCCGCCAGCCACGCGCCCCGTGTAAAGCCGTCAGCGGCCTTTGGCGGGCATTTTGATTTTTGCGCCGCTCGCTTTCATTTGCGCCAGCGGGGAAAAGTTGTCGTAGTTCTTCGTCAAATCCGCGTCGTAAATGGCGCAATAGTGCTTCGTCATGGCAAGGGTGGAATGTCCCAATAGCTTTTGGAGCGTGAACGCGTCCCCGCCGCAGTCAATCAGGTATTTCCGCGCGAACGTGTGGCGGAACAGGTGGATAGATGTTTTTTGCACCCCGCGCCGCGTGTTGTATCTTGCGATAGACTGCCGCAAGCCGTTCTCCGTCAGTTGTGTTCCCGTTTCCGTGCAAAAGAGATAATCCGTAGGCTCCCCGCCACGGTAACGCCCATACTCCCGCAGAATGGCTATCATGGGGCTGCACAGGGGAATGACCTGCGCTTTTCGGTTCTTCGTGTGTCGGTAGAACACAACGCCGCCGTCTAAATCCACGTCCCGAATTTGTATCGCCCTGACCGTCGCGGCGCGGCTCCCGCAGTTCAAAAGGAAATTGATAATCACCCAGTCCCGATATTCCGCAAAGGTAGTCTTGCGAATGTCGGGCTTTTTCAGAAGCGCGGTCAGCTCCGCGTCCGAATAGGTTTCCTTCACGGTTTCCTCGGCCTTGTAAAGCGGGATATTCAGACGGGTCAGCCCCTGCTCATTGCACCAAGAGAAAAAGGATTTCAGAACGCGCGTGTAGCTGTTGATACTGTTGGGAGAAAGTCCCGCGTCCCGCATGGAAACAATCATATCGTCCAAATCTGCCTTTTGGAGCGCGGCAACGTCCGTTCCCGTGTCCAAGTGCCGCGCCACGGCTTTCCATTGGGAGGAATAGCTTTCCAGCGTCTTTTCCGCAAGCCCTTTTGCCCTGCGGGAAAGGAGGAAATCCGCAAAGGTTTCATCCAATGTGGCGGTGCAATTCATCCTGATTTTCTTCATCATACCTGACCTCTTGATTTTCAAAATTTCCATCAAAAATCAAGCGCACAGGTGCCTTTTGCAAATCCCTCGAATTTTCTACTTTTGGAA
Source organism: Oscillospiraceae bacterium (assembly GCA_963628785.1). Classification (GTDB taxonomy): domain Bacteria; phylum Bacillota; class Clostridia; order Oscillospirales; family Oscillospiraceae; genus Apopatocola. The sequence continues at coordinate 1,116 of CAVGGQ010000061.1, forward strand.
AAGAAAAAACCTTGAAATCAGATGATTTCAAGGTTTTTCTTGTGCCTCAGCGCACATTTGGTGGAGATAAGCGGGATCGAACCGCTGACCTCTTGAATGCCATTCAAGCGCTCTCCCAGCTGAGCTATACCCCCACGGGATTTGCCGTCTTTCAATCGGCGAAGATTATAATACCAAAGTTGGTGCCGAATGTCAACCCCTATTTAAAAAAATTTTGATTTTTTTTGTGTGCCCTCCGCTTCCTCAAATTTGGGGAAGCGGAGGACTTGATCTTGGGCAGCGCCGCACAATATCGTCTGCGGCGCTTTGCGGGAATTTTGCTCGCAAAGCGCTCTTGCCGAATTATGCGGTGTTGTCCTTGACTTCGCGGTGCAGGTCAGGGGTTCTCCTGGCGCATGATCTCGCGTCCCATGAGGACGCCCATGACGGAGGCCATCATGAGGCCGCGCGTCCAGCCGGAGGAGTCGCCGAGGCAGTGCAGACGGGCGATGTTCGTGTTGAGGTCGGCGTCCATCTTCACGCGGTTGGAGTAGAACTTCAGCTCTGGCGAGTAGAGCAGCGTTTCGTACGAGGCGAAGCCCGGCACGACCTGGTCGACGGCCTTGATAAAGTTGATGATGTTCGTCATGCTGCGGTACGGCAGGGCGGCGGTGATGTCGCCGGCGACGGCATCGGGCAGCGTCGGGCGGACGTTCGACTGCGCGAGCTCCTTCTCCCAGGTGCGCTTGCCGTCGAGAATATCGCCGTAGCGCTGCACGAGGATGTGGCCGTTGGCGAGCATGTTCGTGAGCTCACCGACCTTCTGCGCGTAGCTGATGGGCTGGTTGAACGGCACGGAGAAGTTGTGCGAGCAGAGGATGGAGAGGTTGGTGTTCGGGCTCTTCTTCTCCTTGTAGGAGTGGCCGTTCACGACGGCGAGGCCGTTGTCGTAGTTCTCCTGCGAGACGAAGCCGCCGGGGTTCTGGCAGAAGGTACGCACCTTGTTTTTGAACGGCGCGGGGTAGCCGATGAGTTTGGACTCGTAGAGCACCTCGTTGACCGTTTCCATGATCTCATTGCGGACCTCCACGCGCACGCCGATGTCGACGGTGCCGGGCTGGTGGGCAATGCCGTGCTCGGCGCAGAGCGTCTCGAGCCAGTCAGCGCCGCGGCGGCCGGTGGCGACGATGGTGCGTCCGGCTTCGATCTCGCGCTCCTTCTTGCCGTCGGAGATGACGGCGCCGAGGCAGACCTCATCCTTGAGGCGCAGATCGAGGCACTCCCAGCCAAAAATGAGCTCCACGCCGTTGTCGGCGAGGTAGCGTTCGATGGCGAGGTAGATGCCCTGGGCCTTTTCGGTGCCCATGTGGCGGATGGGGCAGTCGACGAGCTTCAGGCCCGCCTGAATGGCACGGCGGCGGATGTCCTTCACCTTGTCGGGGTCACTGATGCCCTCGATGTGCGTGTCCGCGCCGAATTCCAGATAGATGGAGTCGGCATAGTCGATCGTCTCCTGCGCCTGCTGCGCGCCGACGAGCGTCGGCAGGTCGCCGCCCACCTCGTACGAGAGGGAGAGCTTGCCGTCCGAGAACGCGCCCGCGCCGGAGAAGCCGGTCGTGATGTGGCAGTAAGGTTTGCAGTTCATGCACCGTCCGGTCTCTGCCTTCGGGCAGTGGCGGTGCTCCACGCTCCGGCCTTTTTCCACGAGCGTGATGTGGCCCTTGTACCCCTTGCGAATGAGCTCAATGGCCGTAAAAATGCCGGCCGGGCCGGCGCCGATGATCAGGATGTCTGTCTTCATGGTTCCACCTTTACATTTTCAATGCCGTGCTTCTCAAACTCGGCAAAGTACTCTTCCATACGCGCATTCAGTTCTTCCGTGTCGTCCTGACTGACCTGCTCGGCGCTCATGTCGCGGCGTGCCAGCTCCTCGGCGAGGATATCATAGAAAACGGCGTCCTCATAGTCGGCGATCGCCTCGTGGATGCCGCCCTCTTCAAACGCGCGCGAAGGATACGAATGTCCGCGCCAGCGCTGCACGAGCGCACGCATGCCGTGCTCCGGGCAGAGCGAAAAGAGCTTCTCCTCGAGATTGTCGTAGTCCTCGAACCGGTCGTCATCACGGCAGGAATTGAGGATCCAGTTTCCGATGTACACCATGTCCAGCAGACGGCGGAATTCTTTTTCCGTAAGTTCCAGCTGCATATGTGAGCCACTCCTTTCCGAAAATGCACATACATTATTTATTATAACAAACTCCTCGCAAAATAGCCAGATATTTTTTTGCTCAATTTTTCATGAAATTGCTTGCCAACGGCGGGGTTTTCGCATATAATCTACGGCATCACTTGCGGGAGGTGTTTTTTATGCGAATGAAAGATGTTATCATATCGGTACTGGGCGTGCAGCAGAGCTTGAACGGGCCGGACTCGATGGAGCTTGTTACCGCCGGGCAGTACGGGCAGGACGACAAGGAGACGCTCCTCACATGGCAGGAGAGCGAGCTCACCGGCATGGAGGGGACAAAGACCTCGCTGAGCGTGAAGCCCGACGGTGTGGTGCTCTCCCGCGAAGGCGCGCTTACCTCACGCATGGAGTTTGAGGAGGGACAGAAAAAGTACTTCCTCTATGAGACGCCGTTCGGCTCGGCCACGATGGGGCTGGACACGCGGTGCATCATTAACCGCCTCGGCACACATGGCGGCGAGATGGAGATCGAGTACAGCGTCGACATGGACCACACGATCGTCGGACGCAACCGCTTCTTCATCCGCGTCCGGGAGCCGCGCGAGAGCCACATCAGCGACATTTCCTGGCCGAATTAAGGGCTCTTTCCCCACTTCGCGAAAATGCGAAAAAAAGACTTTCTTTCTCTCTTGCTTTTTTCCACGGGACAGTATATAGTTTACATAAGAAATTATTCGGGAGCGGAGAGAATCGATGAAGTCGACGGGAATTGTACGCAAAATTGACGAGCTCGGGCGCGTGGTGCTGCCGATTGAACTGCGGCGGACGCTGAATCTGGAAGTGCGCGACCCGGTGGAAATATTCATTGACGGCGATGCCATCGTGCTGCGGAAATACGATGCCGCCTGTCTTTTTTGCGGCGCGCCGCGCAATCTCCTCTCCTACCGCGGAAAGCAGATCTGCCGCGACTGTCTCCGCCGCCTCCGCGAAGAAACCGCCGACAAGTGAACAAGCAAAGAAAACCGGCCCCCGCCGAAGCGGGAGCCGGTTTTTTGCGTTCTATCGAATTATCCTCGCGAGGTTCCCGCCACAGCGGGAACGAGCCGTCTCCCGCAATGTTCGCGCCATCCGGCGCGAACGAGCGAAAGCCTCGCAGAGTTTGCGCCCGCAGGCGCAAATAAAGCGGGATCATTTTTTCCGGCGACATGCGCGTCGGAAAAAATTCCTCTCGCGGAGCGGAGTGTCGACCGGCCTGCGAAGCGGGACGACGAGGCGCGGAGCGCAGCGTAACTCTCTCGTTCGGATGCTCGCATCTGAACGAAGTTAATAGAGGGACGCTATAATGTCTACGCACTTATCGATGCCGAGGGTGCCGGAATCGAGGATGATTTGGTAGTGGTTCATGTTGCCCCACTCGAGGTCGGTGTAGAACTGGTAGTAGAGCGCGCGGCGTTTGTCCTTGTCGCGCAGACGCTTTTCGGTCGGCTCCTCGGTCTCGCCGTACTTCTCCACGATGCGCTTGGCGCGCTTCTCGAAGTCGGAGTGGATGAACACCTTGAGAAGGTCGGCGGTGTTTTCCAGAATGGCGTCGGCGCAGCGGCCGACGATGACGCAGCTCTCCTTCTGACCGATGTCGAGGATGATGCGGCGCTGGATAGCCCACAGATAATCCTGGTTGGTCGGCACACCGAACGAGCGCACGGAGGAGAACGCCACGGCCGTCCAGCTGCTGTGGGTGGCGTATTCGCTCTCGTTGGTGATATATTCCTTGGAAAGACCGCTCTCCTCGGCGAGCTTGTCGATAAGCTCCTGATCGTAGCAGGGGATGCCGAGGCGCTCGGCGACTTTGCGGCCGATGGTGCGTCCGCCGCTGCCGAACTCGCGGCCGATGGTAATGATGCGTTTCTTTTCCGATTCCATTTTCATATCCTCCTTTTTAAGGGCAGGTCGGTTTCCGGTATCTTTTGTATGTTTATTATAGCATATTTTTTTGCGGAGGAAAAGAGGAAATTATTTCTCTTCGCTCTCGTTGTTTTCGCGGACGAGGGCGGCGTGGTAGAGGTCGTTGCGGCTTTGCCCGGTCTCGCCGGCGGCTCGCTTGGCGGCGTCCTTGAGCTTCATGCCATCGGCGCGGTACTGCTCCACGAGCTCGAGCGCCTCCTCGAGCGGCAGACGCGGGCCGCGCTCGACCGGTGCGCCGCGGATGACGAGCACGAATTCCCCGCGCGGACGCTCGGCGCTGTAGTGCTCGAGAGCCTGCGCGATGGTGGTGCGGATGATCTCCTCGTGGATCTTCGTGAGCTCGCGCCCGAGGGCGATGTCTCGGTCGCCGAGCACATCGAGAAGGTCGCCGAGCGTTTCGATGAGCTTGTGCGGTGCTTCGTAGAGAACCATCGTGCGGTGCTCGTGACGAAGCGTTTCGAGATGCTCCTTGCGGGATTTATTGGATGTGGAGAGGAAGCCCTCGAAGGTGAAGCGCTGCGTCGGCAGGCCCGACATGGCGAGAGCCGTGATGACCGCGCTCGGCCCGGGGGCGGCGGACACCGTGATGCCGTGCTCGCCGCACAGACGCACCAGCTCCTCGCCGGGGTCGGAAATGGCGGGCATTCCCGCGTCGGATACGAGCGCGCAGTTCTCCCCGCCGAGCAGGCGCGGGATAATGACGGCGGCACTTTCCACCTTGTTGTGCTCATAGTAGCTGATGAGCGGGCGGCGGATGCCGAAGTGGTTGAGGAGCTTGAGCGTAACGCGCGTGTCCTCCGCGGCGATGAAGTCGACGCTCCGCAGCGTCTCCACGGCGCGCGGCGACAAGTCGTTCAGATTCCCGATGGGCGTGCCCACCAGATAGAGTGTTCCGGCCATAGATCTATGCCTCCCATAGGCAGATTTTTCGATATTCGTTCGTTTCGTGCCCGTTACGATCGCGAAGCAGAACGCTCTCGCGGACAGTATCCCGCTCCGGCGCACCTTTCACGGCTTCGAGCAGGAAGATTGGCGCGGTTTTTCCGGGTGAGGAAAAGACGGTGCGGCGGCGCACGGCGGCCAGGCGTGCGCCGCAGAGCGCCGCGAGGATCTCCCGCTCGCGCTCCGTGCGGTGGACGAGATAAAAGGAGCCGCCGTCCTTGAGGTACCGCGCGGCGGCGCGGCAGAGCTCCGCCACGGTCGCGCTCTCGGTGCGCTGTGCGGCGCGCTCCGGGTCGGGCGATACACCGCCACAGCCCGCGCGGAAATACGGCGGGTTGCTTACGAGGAAGTCCATGCTCCCCGCCTCGAACGGCGCCCGGCGGTAATCGGCGAGCACGGCTTCGCCGCGTCCGGCAAGACCGAAACGGCGCAGATTTTCGCGGCAGGCCTCCACGGCGCTCCCGCGGATGTCCACGCCCGCCATGCGCCGCTCGGTGCCGTACAAAAGCAGCAGGAGCATCACGGCCCCGCTGCCGCACCCGAGGTCCGCGCCCCGCGTCCCCCGCGCACTCCGCGCAAAATCCGCAAGCAGCAGGGCATCCGTCACCGCCCGCCCCCCGTAAAAGAGCGTCCAATCCATTTTGTGTTCCATACTTTTATTATACCCGAAATTCGGTTTTTTTCAAGGCAATACCGCGCCCGAGGCGGAAAAGTGTGCCGATTCCCTTAAAAGCGGGATTATTCCCTTATTTTTGCGGTGAAAATAAGGGGAACTTTAGTAGGCTGAAGTAAGAACGGCCCACAGGCCGAGCAGGGCGGCGTCCGGCACGATGCGCATCACGACGAGCAGTACGAGCGAGGCGAGCGAGTACGGCAACATCAGGGCGATGAATTCTCCGATGTTCATGTCGCTCTTGCCGAAGAGGTAGAGATTCTGCGGGTTGCCGATGGGCGTGAGCATGCTGCCGAAAAAGCACAGCCGCGCACCGCGCAGCGGCTCATATTATAGAAGTTCTTTCCCGGCTTTGCAACCTATTGTTTCATGAGAACTTGTGTGCTATTATAATGAATCGAATATTGAGTGCAGTATCGGAGGTTCGTTATGGAGCGGAAGCTTTCGGTGAAGAATTATGTGGGGTATGCGCTTTGCGATGTGTCGGGGATGCTGGCATTCTCGGCGCTGGGGGCGTATCTGTCGGTATTTTATACGGACATTTTGAAGATCGGCACGGGCGCGGTATTTGTCATCATGCTCATTGCCCGCCTTTGGGACGGCATAAACGATCCCATTATGGGCTTCCTCGCGCAGCGGCGCACGGCCGGTCCCGCGGGCAAGTTCCGTCCGTTCCTCCTTTGGGGCGGGCTGCCGCTCGCGGCGGCTTCGGTGCTCACGATGACCTGCATTCCGGGGCTGAGCCGCGGCGGGTATGTGGCGTATGCCGCCGCAACGTACATTCTCTACGGCATGCTCTACACCGTGGTGCTCGTGCCGTACGGCTCCATGGCAAGCGTCATGACGCGGCGCGAGAACGAGCGCAGCATTCTCTCCATGTGCCGTTCCGTCGGCGGCGGCATCGGCTCGCTGCCTGCGACAATGCTCTTCCCGCTCCTCGTGTTCACCGACAAAACGCTCGACGCGCACAAGCTCTTTCTCGCGATGCGCGTAATCGGCGCCGCCATGGCGGTGCTCTATGTGCTCTCCTTCCGCTGGACGCGCGAGTATATCCCCTCCCCGCCAGTGAAGGAGCATCCCGGCGCGGGAAAGGTCATCGCGTCGCTCTGCAAAAACCGCGCATTCGTCATTATGAGCGTGGTCGGGTGCCTTCTGATGGCGTCCTCCATGTATCTCAACACCATCAATGTGTATCTCTTCAAGGACTACTACGGCAAGGCCGAGCTCCTCACCTTTGTGACGGTCGCCTCGTATCTGCCGATGCTCGCTATGATCCCGTTTGTCAATAAGCTCATCTCCGGCTTCGGCAAGAAGGCCGTGAGCATCGCGGGGCTTTCGATCTCCACCGTGACGATGCTGCTCGTGTGGGTGCTGCGGCTGCAGAGCCCGCGGGCGTACATTGCGGCGAGCTTCTTCCTCAATCTCGGCTCGGGCTTCCTCACACTCGAGGTGTGGGCGATGGCGATGGATGTCATCGACGCGCAGGAGCTGCTCTCCGGACGGCGCGAAGAGGCCGTGAGCTACTCCGTGTTCACCTTTATGCGCAAGGTCGGGCAGGCTCTCGCCGCGCTCGCGCCGCTTCTGGTGGGGCTGGTCGGGTACGACAGCGGCCTTGTCGGCACCGGGCAGAACGCCGCCACGCTCGAGGGCATGTATACCGTGGCGACGCTCGTGCCGTGCATCATGTACGCCGTGATGCTCGTGCTGATGACCGTCTACCCGCTCGGCAAGAAGGAAATGGAAGAAATGCACGCCAAGCTCGTGCAGCTGCGTGCCTCGGAGGAAAAGGCATGAACGAGCGCCCGAATCTCATTTATGTGTTCGCCGATCAGCTCCGGTACGATGCCGTGAGCTGCAACGGAGGAAAATATGTCCGCACACCGCACATCGATGCGCTCTGCGCGGAGTCGCTGTGCATTGACAACGCCGTATCGGGGCACCCCGTGTGCGCGCCGTACCGTGCCTCGCTCTTCACCGGCAAGTACACAACGAGCACCGGCATGGTCATCAACGAGATCCGCATGAACCCGAACCACCGCTGCATCGCGCATGAGCTCACGGACGGCGGGTACGAAACGTGCTACATCGGCAAGTGGCATCTCTATGCCGCGCAGCTCGGGCATCATTACGACATGAAAAACTCCTTCGTTCCCAAGGGGCCCGACCGTCTGGGCTTTGACGACACCTTCGCCGCCTACAACTTCCACCACGAGTACTACGCCCCGAAGGCCTACTACCACCTCGACACGCCCGAAAAGCACTATGCCGAGGGCTACGAGCCGGACTTCATGACGGACTACGCGATCGGTCACCTCGAGCGCCTCGCCGCCGGGGAGAAGCCGTTTGCGATGTTCCTCTCGCTCGGCACGCCGCACGATCCCTGGACGCGCGGGAATGTGCCGAAAAAATACTATGAGCTCGTGAAGGATGCCGACATCCGTCTCCCCGAGAACTACTCGTCGCACAACGATCCGCACGCCGATATGTGGGCGCGCCTCAAGCCGAAGGAGCGGCGTGAGCTGACGGAATGGATGCGCGTCTATTACGCCATGGTCGCCGATCTTGACGACAATGTGGGCAAGCTCACCGCCGCCGTCGACCGGCTGGGGCTGAGGGAGAACACGATCTTCATTTTTACCTCCGACCACGGCGAGATGTTCGGCGCGCACGGGCGGCGGGCGAAGAATATTTTCTACGACGAGGCCGTGCGTGTGCCGTACTTTGTCCGCTGGGGCGGCAGGCTGCCCGCGGAGCGGCGTGATTTCTGCTTCAACACGGCGGACATCATGCCGACGCTCCTCTCGCTCATGGATCTCCCCTGCCCCGAAGAAGTTGAAGGGAAGGATCTGAGCGCGTGCTTTCTCGGCAAGGCGGACAACGATGTGCCCTCGCTTCTCATGGGCACGGGCCCGACGGCCGTATGGGGTCCCGGCAGCGAGTGGCGCGGCGTTCGGAGCAAGCGGTATACCTATGCCGTGTACCGCGCCGACAAAAAGGAATTTCTCTTCGACAACATCGCCGATCCCCGTCAGATGCGGAATCTCGCCGCCGATCCGGCGTATGCCGATGTGAAAGAAGCACTCAAAACCGGCATGTACGAGCAGATGGACAAAATTCAAGACGGCTTCTGGCCGAATCTCAAGTACCGCCGTCTGTGGACAAAGCACCGCGTGATCCTGCGCACCGCCACGCTGAAATGATATGAAGCTGCGTGATATGAGTGTGCTCATTAAGCCCGCATCGTCGCTCTGCGACCTGCGGTGTGCTTACTGTTTTTACCGCGACGAGGCGGAGCATCGTGAAACGGCCTCGCACGGAATCATGACGCGGGAGACGGCGGGCGTTCTCATCTCCCGCACGCTTGCGCACGCGCGGAGGAGCTGCTCGTTCCTCTTTCAGGGCGGCGAGCCTACGCTCGCGGGGCTCGACTTCTTCCGTTGGTTCGTCGAAGAGGTGAAGCGGCAGAATACAGCGAGCCTCGAGATCCGCTGGGCGCTGCAGACGAACGGGCAGCGCATCGACCGCGAGTGGGCGGAATTTTTCCGCGAGAACCGGTTCCTCATCGGCGTTTCGCTCGACGGCACCGCCGAGATGCACGACCGTCTGCGCGGCGAGGGGACGCACAAAAAGGTGATGCGCGCTATCGCCGCCTTGAAAAGCTGCGGCGTGGAATTCAACATTCTCACCGTTGTCACCGCGAAGACCGCGCAGAACACCGAAGCCATGTACAACTTTTTCAAGAAGCAGGGGCTCGTGTATCAGCAGTACATTCCCTGTCTTAACGCCGTGGACGGCGAGAGCTTCCTCACGGCGGAGGAATACGGGCGTTTTCTCGTGCGGCTCTTCCGCCTCTGGGAGCGTGACATGGCGGCCGGCAAGCCGGTGTCGATCCGTTATTTTGACGAGCTCGCGCTCATGCTGCTCGGGAACCGGCCGGGGAGCTGCGGCATGAGTGGCGTGTGCTCGCTGCAGTACATTGCGGAAAGCAGCGGCGATGTCTACCCGTGCGACTTCTACTGCATGGACGAATACCGTCTCGGCAATATTCTCGAGGACGATTTCGATACGATCGATGAGCGCCGCACGGCCTCCGGGTATCTCGAGGCATCCGTCCCCGTGGACGAGAAGTGCCGCACCTGCCCGCACTATGCGCTCTGCCGCGGCGGCTGCCGCCGCGACCGCGACCGCTTCGACGGTTCTCCCCTGCAGCGGAACCGCCTGTGCGATGGCTATAAGCTCTTCTTCGAACAATGCACCCCCGCCCTCCGCGCCATCGCACAGCGCTGCGCGAGAGTATAAGGGCAATACCGCATAATTCGGCAAGAGCGATTTGCGAGCAAATTTTGCTTCCGAATGAGGCGCTTTGACGCAGCAATACTTTGTGTATTGCAAGGAAATGCAACGAAATGCGGGAGTAAAATTTCCGCAAAGCGCCGCAGACGACATTGTGCGGTGTTGCC
>CAVGGQ010000062.1:0-11203 GCA_963628785.1 Oscillospiraceae bacterium
GCTTGACCATGATGTCGGTCAGCGGCAAACAGTTTACGCCGACGCTCCATATCCCCAAATATGTGATTTATCTGGCAGTCCCTCTCTGCGGCTTCGGAATGGGACTTCATGCTTTGCAGCATATTTTAAGTACCATCTTTGGTAAATTTACCGAAGCTGTGCATGGAAAGGAGGAGATCCAGTGAGTGCCGGAGTGATTTTGATCGTTGCTTTATTGGTATTAATGGCAATAGGCGTTCCTGTGTTTTTCTGCATTTCTCTTTCCTCTGCTTTAATGTTTTTGACCACGGGGCTTCGCTCTATTAATGCAATAGCCCAGAAGGCGGTTACCGGAATGGACAGCTTCGTGCTGTTGGCTGTTCCTCTGTTCACATTGGCAGGCTACATTATGGAATCCGGCGGCCTTTCCGAACGTTTGGTCGCATGGGTCGAAAAGCTGTTTGGAAGAGTGACCGGCGCTGCGGGCATGATCACCATCGTCTGCTGTGCTGTTTTTGCCGCACTGACAGGCTCCGGCCCGGCAACTGTGGCCGCTATCGGTGCTATCATGTATCCGGCTCTGCAAAAGGCAGGATACAAGCAGAGCACATCTGCCGGCATGCTGGCTGCCGGCGGCGCGTTGGGCCCCATTATTCCGCCCAGCGTGGCAATGATCGTTTATGGCAGCACGATGAGCGTTTCCATTCCCGATATGTTTATCGGCGGAGTGATTCCCGGCATCATTATTGCTATCCTCTTCTGCATTTTGAACTACTTCATTGCAAAAAAGGAAGGCGTTAAAAAGGTAGATGTCCACTACAGCGCGAAAGAGATCCTATCTGCAACTCTCAATGCACTGCCGGTTCTCTTTATGCCTGTACTGGTTTTGGGCGGAATTTACGGCGGTATCTTTACGCCGACGGAAGCTGCCACGGTTTGCGTCCTCTACGCAGCTGCTCTTTCTTTTATCTATAAGCAACTGACTCTGAAAAAACTGTGGGAAACCATTAAACGTACAATTGTTTCTTCAGCTACTATAGCTTTGGTGATCGGAATTTCCAGCGTGTTCGGCCTGGCGCTCGCTTCGGCTGATATTCCCAGTAAGATTGCCTCGGCTTTGGTTCCTATCCTGCACAATAAGACGATATTCCTGCTCGTACTCATCGCTTTCCTTGCTCTGGTTGGCACTCTTATGGAAGCTCTGGCTGCCATCGTTATTATTGCACCTATCCTGTCTCCGATTGGCATTGAGCTTGGGTGCGACCCTCTTCACCTTGGCGTGCTGTTCTGCATCATATTGGTTATCGGCTTTATCACCCCACCTTTCGGCGTGAACTTGTTTACCGCTGTTTCGACCACAAACACACCGTATGCAAAAGTAGTGAAAGGCGTTTGGCCGTTTATTATTGTAGGGTTTATAGCAGTTTTCCTTTTCGCTTTTGTACCCGAGACTATTACATGGCTTCCGAGCCTTATGAACGGAGGCTGATTTTAAATGTCTGACACTGTGGTATTCAAAAACTGTGTCATATTTGACGGAGTTAATGAAGACCTGATCCGTGGTAAGGCCTTAGTTGTTGCAGATGGGAAAATTGAACGCATTTGCACAGAACGTGAAAATTTCGATGGGTGCAGAATATTCGATCTCGGCGGGGCTTTCGTTTCACCCGGGTTTATCGATTGCCATATGCACATGTTGCTGGAAGAGGTAACAGTTGACAAAAACCGTGCGCTGACGACATCTTCTGCCGGCGGCGAGATGTATCCCAATGCCGACAGTGCAGCAGCTTATCTAGGAGTCGATAACTGCCGAAAGATGCTTCGAGCAGGTTTTACTACGGTAATGGACGGCGGAGGACGCAATTTTATTGATTGCGCTTTGCGGGAAGCTATTCAGAAAAACTTCGTATCCGGTCCTAATTATCTTATCTCCGGCAAGCAGCTGACTACCAATAAGGCGCATTTTGTGGGATTCTCTTTGGAACCGTACGGCCCCTGGGGTATGCGGAAAGCCATTCGAGACCTTATGTGGTGGAGCGTGGATTTTGTCAAAATGCAACTGAGCCCGCCGATCCGCATGGTAGGACGCAACTCCAACGCGACCGATTTCACTCAGGAAGAGATTAATGCTGCCATCGAAGAAGCACATAATTACGGCGTGCCCGTCCATGCACATTTGAGAGGAGCCGAGTCAATCAAAAAGTTCCTGCGTGCAGGCGGCGATTTTGTCGTTCACGGTACGGGTATGGACGATGAGTGCATTGAGATGATGCTCAAAGGCAATCAGATCATGCTCCCAACGCTTCTTTCTCCCACACCCAATCCGTCACCGGAGATGCTGGCCGCCAAGCCCAAGGCTGTGGTTGATTTGCTGGCCAAAACGGCGCAGACCCATTGGGAGAGCGCAAAGCGCGCTTACAAAGCCGGTGTTTCTATGGCCTTCTCCACTGACTGCGGAACACTGGGCAACCACATTGGCACCAACGCACTGGAATTCAAAAACTTAATTGCGATTGGCATGACACCGGCAGAGGCGCTGAGAGCTGCTACATCGGTTGCTGCTCGAGTTACCGGGATGAACAACAAAATCGGCGTGATTCGACAGGGCTATCAGGCGGATTTGACGATTCTAAATGGAAATCCTTTAGAAAACATCGATGCGGTTTTCGATGTGAAAATGACGGTTGTCAACGGAAAAATCCTGTATTGTCAAGATTGGCGATAATTCCAAAGCTAACAACTCTATAAAAATGCAGCCTCGTGATTGATATGCTCCCCCGATAGGAGACAGTGAAACACAATAACAAACAAAACACCGCCCATGCTTTTTTGATGGCATTGGGCGGTGTTTTGTCATGCGGCGGAGAGTTCCCTATATGTCCGCCGGATGAAGAAGGCGGCGATAAAGAAGGTCAAGAGGTCGGCGAGGGGGAAGGACCACAATATGCCGTCGAGGGCGAGGAAGATGGGGAGAACGATCGGAAGAAATACGCCGAAAATGATCTCGCGCGCCATGGAGACGACGGTGGAGGCTGCGGCTTTGCCGAGCGCCTGCAGGTAGATGAATGTGCCCTTATTGAGAGTCGCGAGCGGCATTAGGCAGAGATATGTGCGGAAACACTTCACCGTGAAAGCCGAGTAATAAGCGCTCTCGCCGGCCGCGCCGAACAGCATGGCGATTTGCAGCGGGAAGACCTCCACAATGAGCAGCGCCGCGGCTCCGACGATCAGTTCACCGAGAAGCAGCTTGGAAAAGAGCGCCCTGGCGCGGTCTTTCCTGCTCGCACCGATGTTGTAGCCCACCACGGGAATGCACCCGGCCGCCATGCCGATGGCAACGGAGATCGCAATCTGGAAAAACTTCATGACGATGCCGAGCACCGCGAGCGGGATCTGCGCGTACTCCGTTTGGCCGAAAATCGGGTCGAGCGCGCCGTACTTCATGCACATATTCTGCACCGCCGCCATGGAAACGACCATCGACACCTGCGAGAGGAAGCTCGTGATGCCGAGACGCACGGAGCGGAGGATCAGCCGCCCGTCCGGGCAAAAGCTGCTCTTTTCGAGTCGGATGACCTTCATGCGGCGGAGATACCACACCGAAAGGGCCGCTGTGAGCACCTGACCGATGACGGTGGCAACGGCCGCACCCATCATGCCCCAGTGAAAAGCGTAAATGAACACGGGGTCGAGAATGAGGTTGGCAACGGCGCCGGACACTGTGGCCGCCATGGCGAACTTCGGGCTGCCGTCGCTACGGATGATCGGGTTCATCGCCTGCCCGAACATATAAAACGGGATGCCGAGCGTGATGTAAAAGAAGTACTCTTTGGCAAAGGCATACGTTTCCGCGTTGACCGTGCCGCCGAAGAGCGCGAGCAGGGGTTCGGCGAAAATGAGATATACCGCCGTCAGAAGAAGGCTGCTCGCAACGCACACGACCACGGAATTTCCGACCGAGCGGTGCGCCTCGTCGGTTGCGCCGCGACCGAGCGCAATGCTGACAAAGGCGCAGCTTCCGTCCCCGATGAGCACGGCGATAGCCAGCGCCACAACGGTCATCGGGAATACGACGGTATTTGCGGCGTTGCCGTAGGAGCCGAGATAGCTCGCGTTTGCAATGAAGATCTGATCGACGATGTTGTAAAGTGCGCCGACGAGCAGAGAGATGATGCACGGAACGGAGTAGCGCCGCATCAGCTTTCCGACAGGCTCCGTCTCCAGATAGCGATTGGATGCTTCCATAGTAAATCGTCCTTCTTTCCGGAGGATAAAGAATGCGCAAGTCACCAAATCCGGACTTACGCATTCCTGCCGCACGATTAGCTATGCTTTTTCTCCATCAACCTATTGATACAAAAAATATGTGCAGCCGTTCTGCAATCGGATTTACGCAGAACTGCCACACATTGTATTTTATTTATAACAGAACCGGCGGAAAATTTCAAGAGGCGGAACAAGAAAATCCTGCTGATTTTTGTTGACAAGGGCGGAACGGCGTGGTACAATAATCAAGCTGTCGGTGAAAGACAGAAGTTGCTGGCATAGCTCAGTCGGTAGAGCAGCTGATTCGTAATCAGCAGGTCGTGTGTTCGAGTCACATTGCCAGCTCCATGGGAGATCACCCTTTCGGGTGGTCTCCTGTTTTTTGCGCAAAAAGGCGGTGCACCGCTTGCGGTTCGTTCGGATGCTTTTTATTCCGCGAGGCCGGCTCCTTCGGCGATGGCGGAGAAGAGGTCGGCGGCTTCGGTCGGCTCCCAGGCGGCGGAGAGGATGCGGCGGGAGCAGATGATACCGGAATTCGCGCCGGAGGTGAGCACCTCGGCGGCACTTTGCACGGCGGCGAGACGCTTGCGCAGCGCTTCGTCGTTTTCACCGTACCGCTCGTCGTACGCTTCGCCCGCCGAGCGCGCTTTCTCGATGCTCCGTCCGTCGGCGAGATACCACTCGAGAACGGACTCCGCCCAGCGGTAGGCCGCTGATGCACCGGCGTCGGGATCATACTCCGAGACCATCCGCTCCAGAATGCCGCCTAGCCCCGCGAGCGGCGTCGACACATCGGGCGTCGGCGAAACCTCCGGCGTCTGCGTCGGCTCTGCCGTGGCCTCCGTCTCGGGCGACGGCGCGGCGAGCACGGGCTCTTCCGGATGCGCTCCGGCCAGAGCCATGATGAGCGCAAGGAGCAGCACCGCCGTAAACGCGAGCAAAAATTGTTTTTTCATAGCCGTCGCCTTTCTAAGGAAAATTAATTGCCGTACAACTCTGCGAGAGTGTGGATCTCCACGCCGTGAGCGCAGCCGGCCAAAAGCGGGAGAGCGCCCACCGGTATACGGCCGCATTAAAGCAGGTTTTTCCGGATGCCATCGTCCACACCTCCCGGCTCGCGCAGATTGTGCGAGGAGATGAGCACCGTCATGCCGCGCTGCGCGACATCGTCCATCACAAGGCTCCACACCTTGCGCCGCATCACGGGGTCGAGCCCGTCCGCCGGCTCATCGAGCACGAGCACCTCCGGCGCCGCACCGAAAGCGCGATCCAAAAGGCCGCCTGCTTCTGCATGCCGCACGAGAGCCGCCGGATAGGGCGCGTATCGTCCATGCCGAACACTTCGCGCAGCGCTTCGTACCGCTGTGCATCGAAGCTCGGGTAGAGCGCGCGGAAGCCGTCAAACGACTTCGTCACGCTTTTCATCTCAAGACTTGCCGGGCTCATTGCCTCCGATCTTTTCCCGAATCTCCGCCTCGGTCACGCCGAGCCACCGCAGCTCGCGCACCGTTTCCTCCAGCCGCCGGAGAAGATCCTCGCGTCGGGGATCGCTGCAGGGCGAATACTGCGCACAGAAGCTGCCCTTGCCGGGCACGGAAACGATGTACCCCTCGCTTTCCAGCTCACGGTAGGCGCGCTGGATCGTGTTCGGGTTGATGGCGAGCGACACGGCCATCTCGCGCACGGAAGGGAGCTTCTCTCCCGGCTTCATCGCACCGGTGACGATAAGCCGCCGCAGGTCGTCCTTGACCTGTTCATATATCGGACGTCCGTCCCGGTAGTCGATCGTGACCATGGCGTTACCTTCCCGTATCATACAAACTGTTCTAACTGTATTACGAAGATTAACACAGTTGATACAGCTTGTCAATAGCATAGGCAAAAAATATCTCCCTGCGGAAATTTCCGCAGGGGGATAAAGTAAAATTCAACTGATTTGGGAGAAGTCGAACTGTTCGGCGAATGTCTCGAGCTGCTCGCGGGTGACGGGGGTCGGCATGAACAGACTGTCACCCTCGGAGCCGCCGAGGAGGTTGATGGCGATGAACGACTTCGGCAAATCGACCATCAGCACGCAGCGGTTCGCTCCGAGCGAGAGCTGCACCTCATAGCCGCGCGAGGTGGTATACATCCACTCCTCGTAGCCGTCGGCGTTGCCGATGTTGAGCGTGACCTCGGAAAACGCACCCTTCACATAGTGTCCGAGCTGATACTCATAGGCGCGGTCAACGACACATGTGCCGTAAGCGTTGAACGAACCGTCCTCGTATAGATAGCCGCTCAGAGCGGAGCAGTTATCGAGAAACGGCTCCGTGCCGAGCAGACCGTACAGAGAGGATTCGCTGTCAAAGTCCGTAATGGTGCTGTGGAGCCGGAGCGAATATTTGCGCGTGATGCGGTCGAGCTCGTTGGCCATCGTCTGCGTGGTGGCGGAGTAGAGCGCGTACTTTCCGGGGGGCATGGCCGTCTCGCCCTCGGCGGTCTCGTCGTAGGAGGCGAGAAACTCCATCCACTCGGAGTTTGCCTGGAATTCCGGGCTGTCCGGCACGCCCTGCAGAGCAATGAGCGTTCCTTCGCTCTCGGCGGCCGTGTCGCTAGCCGTGGCGGCGGGCGTGGCGTAGGGGTCGGCGACGGTCAGGCTCTTGAGCCCGAAGAAATCGGTGGCGAGGGCCGTGCCGCACAGCACTGCGGCCAGTACCGCGGCGACGAGCGCACCCGTGCCGAAACGGAAGCGGCGGATCTTCGGCTTTTCCTCCAAAGCGGAAAGCGTCTCTTTCATGCGTGCTTCAAACGATGCGGGGACTTCCTCAAACATATTCTCCCAAGAGTCCCTCATTCCGGCACCTCCTCACCCAAAACTTCGCGGAGCTTTCCGCGCCCGGCGAAAAGCCGGGATTTGACTGTCCCTTCGGGGATCTTCAGAATACGCGAAACCTCCCGGATGCTGAATCCCTCCACATAGAAGAGGAGGATCGGCATGCGGTAAATCTCGTCCAAGGCCATAACGGCATCGCGCAGCTCGTGATTGCCCTTTTCGGGGGCGACGGCCTCCGGGATTTCGTCCACGAGGACGATCTTGGCACCGCGGCGGCAGATGTCGTAGCATTCGTTGATGAGAATGCGCGTCACCCATGCGCGGAAAGCCCCGGGGCTTTTGAGTGAATCGCGCTTTTCCCACGCCTTGCATATGCACTCCTGCACCGCATCCTCGCGGTCGGCCTCGCTTCGGAGGATGCCGCAGGCGATGTGGTAGAGCGTCTTTTTCATGTCCATGATCTGGACGGTAAATTCGTCGGCTGTCATACGCAAACTCTCTTATGAACTCTAAATCATAGACGGACGGAGCCGCCCGCCGGTTCGGTTCGACCCGAAAATTAAATATTATGTATGATACCATATTTCCTCCGCGCGCTCTATCAAATATCTGTAAAGAATTCGACTATTGCGATTTTTCCGGCAAAAAGCTATACTGTACGCAGCAAAGCGAAAGAAGGAACCGCATTGACACTGCTGAAAAAACTTCTCGGACTCGTGACCGCATGCTGCCTTCTGATGACGGCGGCAGCCGCGACAGCCGGAGATTCGGATAACGACCGCTTCCGAGACAAGACCTGGGAGGAAGTGACGGAGGAATTTCTGACCGAGCGTGACATCGGAGACGACCACATCGGCATCGGCTACCGCAACACCGTCACCGGCGAAGAGCACTATCTCAACGCCGATACATTTTATGTCGGCGCAAGCCTTTACAAAGTACCGCTCAACATGTACTTCTGCGAGAAAATCTACAACGGCGAGATGACCGAGGACGATCTCATCAACGGCACAAAGTATTCCTACCTGCGTGAAACCTCACTCGTCAACTCCGACAACAGCTCCGCCGGCACACTCTGGCTGACTTTCGTCACGTACCGCGCGTATCGTGAAGCCATCGCGCCGTACATGGGGGAGGATCCCGACACGGCGGACGAGCAGTACTACGGCAAGCTCAACAACTACTTCACGCCCCGCGAAATGATCTGCTGCATGAATCTCCTGCAGACGCAATCGGAACGATTTCCCGGCATTCTCGATGCGCTTCTGCGCGCCGAGCCGAACGGTTACTTCAAATACCACGAGCAGCCCTGCGAGGTGGCGCAGAAATACGGCTACCTGAATACAGGCGGCAACTATGACATCAACTGTGCCGCAATCGTCTATACGGAGGAGCCGTTTGCCCTTGTCGTGTTCACGGTTTCGGTGAACCATGTCGAGGAGATCATGGCGGACTACTGCACGCTGATGATCGACTATACGGAGTATCAGACCGAGCAGAACCGTCTCGCAGCCGAAACTGTCGAAACCTCCGCAGCGCCCGAGGCGACGCCGACGCCCTCGCCGTCTCCCGCCCCGACCGCCCCCGCCACGGAAAACAATACGCCCCATACCTCCACCCCCGCGTCCTACCTCGTACCCCTCGCCGCGGCAGCCGTTCTTCTGGCCGCCCTGGCGGCGGTTCTGCACCTGAAGCAAAGAGACTGGTAATCCGATACGGCAGCACCGCACGCCCCTCCCTGCGGTGCTGCCGTAAAATATTTCTTGACAAAACTGTATGAATGTAGTAATGTACTAATTGCCTAATACAGCAAGACAAAAGAAAAATGCGGCAAGGAGGCGCAAATGGAATTTATCATCGAAGGCTCGCGGCCGATTTGGCAGCAGCTTACGGAACAGTTGGCGCGACGCATCCTCTCCGGCACCTACCCGCTCGGGTCACGGTTTCCCGCGGTGCGGGAGCTGGCGGCGGAAGCGGGCGTAAACCCGAACACGATGCAGCGGGCCATCACGCAGCTCGAAACACTCGGCCTCGTGCAGACGAACCGCACGCTCGGGCGCACCGTAACGGAGGACGCCGCCGTGCTCGAGGAAATGCGCCGCCGTCTCGCGGTGCAGTGCACGGAGAACTTTTTCCGCGAAATGCAGGAGCTGGGCTATCCCCGCGGCGAAGCGGCGGACATAGTGCAGACGGAAAGGAACAAAAACGATGAATGAAGAACTCGTAAAATGCACGGCACTGCGGCGCGACTTCGGTCCCGTGCAGGCGCTTTGCGGCGTGGATCTCACGCTGACGAGCGGAAAGATCGTCGGCCTGCTCGGCCCGAACGGCTCGGGCAAAACGACGCTCATCAAAATTCTCAACGGCCTTCTCCGCCCAACGGCGGGCGAGGCACGCATTGCGGGTATGCTCCCCGGCCCGGAGACGAAAGCCATCACGAGCTACCTCCCCGACCGCGGGTATTTCCCCGACTGGATGCGCGTGGGCGACATGATGGATATGTTCACGGACTTCTATGCGGACTTTGACCGCACAAAGGCGACGGACATGTGCAGCATGCTCGGCCTGCAGAGGGATCTCAAGATTAAGACGCTCTCCAAAGGCACGAAGGAGAAAATGCAGCTCATGCTCGTGATGTCGCGCCGTGCGAAGCTCTACCTTCTCGATGAGCCGATCGCGGGCGTAGACCCCGCGGCGCGCGAATTCATCCTGCGCACCATTTTGACAAACTACAACGAGAACGGCACGGTGCTCATCTCCACGCACCTCATCGCGGACGTGGAGCAGGTGCTCGACGAGGCGGTGTTCCTGCAGAACGGACAGATCGCGCTCCATTCGAGCGTCGACAGCATCCGTGAGAAAACCGGCGGAACGGTGGATGCGCTCTTCCGCAATATGTACCGCATGCCGGTCTGGAACGGAGGAAACAGCTATGCTCGGTAAACTGATGAAATACGACCTGCGCGCAGGCATCCGCTGGTTCGGCCTTGTATGGGCGGTCCTTCTGGCTCTCGGTGTTGTCAACGGCTTTACGCTGCGCTACATTCTCGCCGCCGATGTGCAGCATTGGCTCGTGAGCTTCTTCCTCGGCGTGATGCCGCTTCTGATGCTTTTCCTCGTGTTCATCGCGGCGGTCGTTGTGATGATCATCTATGTGATCCGCCGGTTCTATAAGGGCCTCCTCTGCGACGAAGGCTATCTCATGTTCACCCTTCCCGCGACGGCTGAGGAGCACATCGCCTCCAAAACGCTCACGGCGCTCATTTTCGAGCTCGCAACGATCCTCGTCTGCTGCCTTTCGGGGCTTCTGCTCACGGTGATCTACGCGCACGACTATGTCGGTGATTTCCTGCAGCTCATGCGTGAGGTGCCGGAATACTGGAGCACCTACGATATGCCGAGCGGCATCGGCTGGCTCGCGGCCGAGTGCATCCTTTGGGTTATCCTATCCCAAATCACATGGAACCTCCGCATCTACACATCGCTCTCCCTCGGCCACCTTGCGAACAAGCACCGTCTTCTCTACTCTCTTCTCGCATATTTCGGCATCGGCATCGCCGTTTCCGTGCTCTCCGGTAGCCTGAGCGCCGTCTTCTTCGGCAGAAGCTCTACGCTGTTCGGCGACCTGCTTTACGGCTCTGATTCCGTCACCGCGCTCTTCCGGTTTGGGCAGGTATGGGTCGCCATCATCATCTGTCTCGCCGTTATCGAGATCGCAGCCTATTTCTTCTCCACCCGAGCCATCCTGAAAAACCACCTCAACCTCGAATAACGAGACCCACTCTGCTTCACTTCGTTCGGACGCAAGCATCCGAACGAGGAGATCACACTCCGCTCCGCACCTCGTCGTCCCGCTTCGCGGGCCGGTCGACACTCCGCTTCGCGAGCGGAATTTTCACCGACGCACATGTCGCCGGTGAAAATGATTCGATTTTCTTTGCGCCTGCGGGCGCAAACTCTGCGAGACTTCCTCTATAGACCGAAATCTCCCGCCTGATTTTCCGGGCGGGAGATTTTGCGGCTCTATGTCAATAGTTGGGGTAGAGCAAATAACAAAGATCCGAGAGAAGGGAGTGCGCGGAGTGCCATGCACTCTCTTATTTAGTAGGAAGGATCGCAATGGAGTATCCTGTTTCTGAAGGT
>CAVGGQ010000063.1:0-11007 GCA_963628785.1 Oscillospiraceae bacterium
ATACCCGTAAAACACCGACTTTCGTGCAAAAAATTTCGCGATTAGAAGTGATGGACGGTTAAAGGACACCCCTTGAATCCCCAAAAGCTATTTATTCAGAGGTTCCTTAGAAATTGTAGCGGCCGGTTACTCCGAGGAGTGAGAGGATGGCCATCAGGAGAGTTATGCCCGTGAAGAGAGCAAAAATCTGTTTTTCTTTCCATTTGTGGCCGGTCCAGCCGCCCATTTCGAGATGGTGGTGGAAGGGGGCCATTTTGAAGATGCGCTTGCCATGAGTCGCCTTGAAGTAGGCGACCTGGATGATGTCCGAGAGCGTTTCGATGATGGGCATGATGCAGAGCGGTATGAGGATGAGCGGCATATCGAGCGCAAACGCGAGTCCCGAGATGCATCCGCCGAGGAACAGGGAGCCGGTGTCGCCCATGAATACGCGGGCGGGGTTGAAGTTGTACACTAAGAATCCGAGCAGGGCGCCGACCATGCCGCTGGCGATTATGCCCTGCGGCAGGAAGTCCTTGCCCCAGCAGAACACGATGGCCGTGAAGCAGAGGAACACCGGAATGCATGTGCCTGCCGCGAGGCCGTCGATGCCGTCGGTGATGTTCACGGCGTTAACCGTGCCGACAATGACGAAAGCGGCGAAGACAAAGTAGAGTGGTTCCGCTATGTCGATATAGGTGTTCCAGAACGGGATATAGAGGCTCGGGCTGAGATAGCCGGTGAAGCGCAGGAGCAGGAGGAACGCCACGGCCGCGATGAGCTGCAGGAGGAATTTCATCTTTGCGCTCAGGCCGAGGTTCTGCTTGTGGCGCAGCTTCTCATAGTCATCGAGAAAGCCGATGGCTCCGAATACAAGGCCAAATACCAAAACGAAAATGTGGCTCCATTGGCCTTCCGCCATGCAGCTGTATCCGACCGTCAGGCAGACGATCGCGATGGCGGCGATGAACATCAGTCCGCCCATCGTCGGGGTGCCGGTTTTGCTCATATGCCAGGTGGGACCGTCTTCACGGATCTTCTGTCCCGCCTTGATTTTCCGCAGGTACGGTACAAGTACCGCGCCGATGGCGCTGGACAGACAGAATCCGACGACGAGCGCCATGATCAGCTTCATAGTCATGCTTTTTCTCCGTACCCTTCTCTCTTATGCGCGCTTCGCCCGTTCGGCGAGATAGTCTGCCACGATTTCGCGCTCGTCCATGTGGATCTTCTCATGGCCGATGATCTGGTAATCCTCGTGGCCTTTACCGCACAGGAGGATCACATCTTCCGGCTCGTGGTGGTCGATGGCCCAGCGGATGGCGGCGGGGCGGTCACAGATGACCTCATAGGGGGCTTTCCCCTCTTTTACGCCGGGGAGGATCTCCTCGATGATGCTCATCGGCTCCTCGGTGCGCGGGTTGTCGCTCGTGACGATGACGAAGTCAGCGATGTCCGCGGCGATCTTGCCCATGATGGGGCGCTTCTTGCGGTCGCGGTCACCGCCGCAGCCGAAGAGCATAACGAGCCGCTTCGGCGCAATGCCGCGCAGCGTGGTGAGAACATTTTCAATGGCGTCGGGCGTGACGGCGTAGTCGATGAAGATGCTGTAGTCGCCGTCCGTCGGCACGGGCTCTACGCGGCCCTTCGCGCCGTGCGCCGTTTCGAGAGCCGCAGCGGCATCGGCGAGTGAGACGCCCAGAAGACGCGCGCAGGAGATGGCCGCGAGGGCATTGTATACGGAAAACTGTCCCGGGAGCGTGGTCTTCACGCGGACGAGCTCCCCCTGTTCCAGCGCGCAGAAGCGCACGCCCGAGGGAGCCAGACGGATGTCCCGTGCCGTGAGCGACGCATCATCGTGCTTGGCGGAGAAGAGATATACAGGCTGCGGAGCGTCCCTGAGGATCGTATCCGTCCACTCGTCATCCGCATTAGCCACCGCCTTTACGCACATGGGGAAAAGAAGCGATTTGGCGCGGGCATACTCCTCCATCGTGCCGTGGAAATCGAGATGGTCCTGCGTGAGATTGGTAAAGAGACCGACAGCGAAGTGCACGCCGACCACGCGGTGGAGCACCAGCGAGTGGGAGGACACCTCCATCACGCAGTGGGTGCAGCCGCTGTCCGCCATTCGGCGGAAAAGTGCCTGCAGGTCGCTCGATTCCGGCGTGGTGTGCTCAGAATGAAATTCCTCATCACCGATCATATTCGAGATACTGCCGATGAGACCGACCTTTGCGCCGAGTGTCTTTTCGAGGATCTGTTTTACGAGGATGGTCGTGGTGGTCTTGCCGTTTGTGCCCGTGATGCCGATGACCTTCATGTCGTGGCTCGGGTCGCGATAAAAGTTTTTGGCGGCGAGCGCGAGACCGAGGCGGCTGTCGTCGGTACGGATATACGGCACATCGACCGTGGGCGCTTCCTCGCACAGTACGGCGGCGCAGCCTTTTTCCGCCGCCATGGGGATGTATTTATGTCCGTCGGACTCAAAGCCGCGCACGGCGACAAAGAGATCTCCGCGCTTCACGCTGCGGGAATCATAGCAGATGCCCGTGATCTCCGTATCGTCGGACGCAGTGCCCGAAAGGATGTTGATATCTTTTAAAATTTCCGAAAGTTTCATTGTGTTTCCTCACTGATCTTGCGTTGGGCGTGCCAGTCAGAACTCTCCTCGAAGTGTTCCGACGAGCGTTTCCCAGGCGGTTTCCAGACCCCGGCCACGGCGGGCATGGAGTACCGTGATGCTGTCGGCGGTCTCCGCGCTCATATCGGCGGCGGTCTCCGCCGTCGGTGTGTCGGCTGCCGCGGACTTGTCCGGTCCAGCAATGAAAAGGAGACCGAAAAACAGCATGGCAGCCGCCAGCACGGCGGCGATGGTCGGCAGAGCGCGGCTGCGGCGGCGCGGCTTTTTCGTCTTCGGCTCTACGGCGCGTCCGTCCCAGTAGCGTCCAGCAAAGCGGTCGGCAATGAGCGGCAGCTCACGTGTATCCTCATCCATGATGGGGTAGCTGCGGGTCTCCCGGCTCCCCGATACGGGAGCAAAGACCGCGGTTTTCTGTTCGGATGATGTGCTGTTCACGGCGTTGTTCCACCCTTTGATTTTGTCAGATTCTTTCGGCGACGCGAAGTCTGGCGCTTCGTGCGCGCGGGTTTTCCTCGAGTTCTTCTTCCGAGGCAGTGATGGGCTTTGTGACGGTCTTCATGGCTTTCACGAAGCCGCACACGCATACGGGAAAGTCGCGTGGGCAGGTGCATCCGTCCTCGCGTTCGCGGATGGCGGTTTTCACGATGCGGTCCTCAAGTGAGTGGAAGCTGATGACACATAGTCTTCCGCCCGGAGCAAGGCGGTTCATGGCGGTGAGAAGCATTTCGCGCTCGGCCTCGAGCTCGTCGTTCACGGCGATGCGGATGGCCTGAAAGCTGCGTTTGGCAGGATGCTGCTTTTCGCGGAGCGCCGCGCCGGGCATAGCACCCTTGATGATGTTCACAAGTTCCAGTGTGGTTTCGATCGGTTTTTTCTCCCGGGCACGGACAATGTTGGCAGCAATGCGTGAGGCGTAGCGTTCCTCGCCGTAATCGCGCAGGATACGCACGAGCTCCCGCTCCGGCCAAGTGTTTACGACAGTCCATGCCGTCACGGGTGCGGTCTGATCCATACGCATATCGAGCGGTGCGTCTGCCATGTAGGAGAAGCCGCGCTCGGCTTCATCGAGCTGCGGCGAGGAAACGCCGAGGTCGAAGAGCATGCCGTCTACGCGGTCAATGCCGAGAGAGTCGAGAATATTGCCGAGGTCGCGGAAGTTGCCGTGTACGAAAGTGATGCACTCGCTCCACGGTGCCAGGTGCTCTTTCGAGCGTTCAATGGCCGTCTCATCCCGGTCGATGGCGATGAGCCGTCCGGTAGTGAGGCGCTTGACGATCTCCATTGAGTGGCCGCCGAGGCCGAGTGTGCCGTCGACATAGATGCCGTCCGGGCGGATATTCAGGTTTTCAATGCACTCATGCAGCAGTACGCTTTTATGCTCCGCCATATCAGAACTCCAATTCTTCCATCACGGAAGCGATGTTTTCTGGGGTCATTTCCGCATCGTGGATCTCTTTCCACCGTGCGGTGTCCCAGAGCTCTGCGTGGTTGTTGCAGCCGACGACGGTCACATCCTTTTCAAGACCCGCATACTCGCGCAGCGTCTGCGGCAGTAGGATGCGGCCCTGCGCATCGGCTTCGCAGCGCGCGGCAAAGGCAAAGAGCGGACGCATTTTGAGCTGCTTTACGTAGGGCATGGCGTCCACCTTTTCGGAGAAGCGCTGCCAGTTTTCGGCACTGTAGGCCGAGAGGCATTTGTCCATGGAGAGCGTCACATAAAAAACGTTCCCCAGTTCCTCGCGAAGACGGGCGGGCACGGCCAGGCGTCCTTTCGTGTCGAGCGTGTGCATATATTCTCCTGTCATGCCGGACGCCTCCTTTCGGCTCTTGTGGGAGTTTGATGCACTTTCTCCCACTCTTCCCCACTATGTGGCTCTATTATAAAAGCCGAGCGCCAAAAAAACAAGTGTGCAAATCCGCCGAAAAAACGGCGGTTTTCTTTACATGCATCTATATATCGGAAAAAACGGGGCAAAAAGCTCCGCCGTGGCGCAAAATATAGTGCATCACGGCGGAGCTTTCAATTAATTGACAAATGGTTACGGTTTCGTGCCGGAAAATCGCCTTACGGGAGAATTTGATGCGTTACTGTCCGAGGAAATCGCTGTCTTCGACATCCTGCAGTGTTACATCGGCCGTTCCCTCCGGTTCGGGGGCATAGGCGGCGCGGAACTGCGTGCGCTTCTGGCGTACTTCCTCAAGGGCTTTGGCAATGCCCTCTTCCGTCTGGCGGAGCGCATCGTCGAGAAAAGCGCCGGCGGCGCGTTCGGTGGCGCGGCACTTTTCTTCGGTTTCCTTAAGCTTGGCTTCCGCACGGCTCTTGGCCTCGTTGTAGACGTTCTCCTTGTCGAGCATTTCGGCGGCTTCCTTCTGTGCGGAAGAACGGATGTTCTCCGCTTCCTGCTTCGCGTTCGCGACAAACTCATCGCGCGCGTTGACGAGGCGGCGTGCTTCACTCAGCTCCATCGGGAGCGTGGCTTTCAGATCATCGAGAAGGTTGAGGGCTTTGTCGCGCTCGACAATGCACTTGTCGTTTCCCAGAGGGACGCCCCAGGCCTCCGCGATCATATTGTAGAGCATATCGATGATATCGAGTGCGTGGTTTTCCATCGCTTATTTCCTCCTGTTCAATCTTATCATCAGTTCATCGAAGATCTCTGCGGGAACAAAGGCGGAGATATCGCCGCCGTAGCTTGCGATCTCGCGGACAGTGGTGGAGCTGAGGTACATGTACCGTTCATCGGAAGCCAGAAACATGGTCTCCATCTTCGGGTAGAGCTTTTTGTTGGTGAGCGACATCATGAACTCGTATTCGAAATCCGAAAGAGCCCGCAGCCCGCGCACAACGATGGGATTTTCGTATCGGGCGACGTAATCCACGAGGAGTCCCGTCCATGTGTCAACCGTAACATTGGGAAGGGATGCTGTAACACGCTTTACCTGGTCGAGGCGCTCCTCGACCGTGAAGGAGGGGTGCTTTGCGGGATTGACCACAATGCACACCACAACGCGGTCAAACATTTTTGAAGCGCGGCGGATCATGTCCAAGTGGCCGATGGTGATCGGGTCAAAGCTGCCCGGATAAATTGCTGTCTGCATCAGTCATTCCCTCTCGTTATAACCGTTAATTTGATTTTCCCGTAGCGGTAGGTGCGCGTGGTGCCGTATTCCGCGGGCATTTCCGGCAGCACCGTTTCCGGCCGAGTCTCGACTACCATTATACCACCGTAGGAGAGGATGTCAAACTCTTTGATTTCCTCCATTGCTTTGGCATCAAGTCCGGTGCCGTAGGGCGGGTCGAGGAAGATGAGGTCAAACTTTTCGCCGGATTTTAAAATGCCGAGAGCGTCGCACTGCAGCACACGCGCCGTAAGAGAGCAGCGGCGGAGGTTTTCCTGCACAAGGCGTACGGAATCGCGCGAGCTGTCAACAAAGACGCACTCCGCAGCACCGCGGGACAGCGCCTCGATGCCAAGCTGGCCTGTGCCCGCAAAGAGATCGAGCACCTTGCGGCCTTCGATGTCAAACTGGATAATATTGAAAAGGGCTTCCTTCACCTGATCGGTGGTGGGACGAACTTCCATACCGGCGGGCTCCAGGAGGTGGCGTCCGCGGCAGGTGCCGGTGATCACTCGCATGATTTTTCTTCCTCACTTCCGTGAAAATAATCGTATACAGCGCGGGCCGTGTTCTTCGGCACGACTTTGGAAAGTTCCTCGGCCGATGCTTCGCGTATGGCTCGCACCGAGCCGAACGATTTCAGCAATTCACTTCGCCGTTTCTCCCCCACGCCGGAGATCTTGTCGAGCACGGAGCCGCGCACACTGTCGCGCAGCGAGCGGTGGTACTCGATGGCGAAGCGGTGTGTTTCCTCCTGAATGCGCCCGACAAGGGCGAAGGCAGCGGGATTCGACTGAATGCCGATCTCCTGACCTTCGGGCGTGACGAGGGCGCGTGTGCGGTGGCGGTCATCCTTGACCATGCCGAACACCGGGATCGTGAGGCCGAGTGCCTCGAGCGAAACACAGGCGGATCTTGCGTGCTCCGTACCGCCGTCAATGAAAAGCACATCCGGGCGGTCAGAGAATTTACCGTCTTCCTCGAGATAGTGCGTGAAGCGGCGCTCGATCACCTCGCGCATGGAGGCGTAGTCGTCGGGCGTTTCGGTGCTGCGGATGCGGAACTTGCGGTAGTCGCGCTTGAGCGGCTTGCCGTCCACGTGCACCGTCATGGACGCGACAATGCCGGTGCTGCCGGTATTGGAAATATCGTAGGCTTCGATGCGGCGGGGATAGTCCTTGAGCTGCAGGGCATCCTGCAGCCATTGGAGCGTTTTGCCGCGCCGCTGCTCGGCCGTGGTGGAACGGAGGATCTCCTCGCGGGCGTTCACGGCCGCTTTCTCGGCGAACTTAGCGCGGTCGCCGCGCTGCGGCACTTCGAGATAGACGCGATGTCCCGCAAGATCCGTAAGCCACTGCTCGATGTCCTCGCGGTCCTCCGGCTCGAACGGCAGGAGAATGCATTTCGGCAACGCCGAGCGGTTAACATAATATTGCCTCAACAAAGCCGACAAAGCTTCTTCATCCGTTTCGGTTGGATTATCAAAGAGTGATGCATCCTTGCCGGAGAGGTCGCCGTTCGTGTAGTGCAGCACGGAAAAGCAGCTTTTGGCACCGCGTGCGAAGCCTACGGCGTCGGTGTCGGCACGGGCGGCGGCGATGACGCGCTGGCGGTTTTCGAGCGTCGACACGGCACGCATCTGGTCGCGCAGCCGCGCGGCCTCCTCAAAGCGGAGATCTTCCGCGGCCGCGGTCATCTGCTCTTCGATCTTTTTTACGAGCTCGCCGGTGCGCCCTTCGAGGATGTCGACGGCTTCGTCTATCGTGCGGCGGTATTCCGCTGCATCGGGTTCGCCCCGGCACCAGCCACGGCATGCGCCCATCTGGTACTGAAGACACGGGCGGTCTTTGCCGATATCGCGCGGGAAGACTTTTCGGCATGTGGGAAGGCCGAGTGCTTTGGAAAGCGTATCGATGACGGACTTCGTCTGACCGCGGCTTCCGTACGGGCCGAAGTACTTGGCGCCGTCCTGTGCTGCGCGGTTGGCGAGTGAGAAGCCCGGGTACGATGCATGCAGGTTCAGCCGAACAAAGGGATAGCCCTTGTCATCCTTGAGGAGAATGTTGTAGTGCGGCTTGTGGCGCTTGATGAGGGAGTTTTCGAGCACGAGCGCTTCGAACTCCGTCTCGGCAATGATGACATTGAAGTCATTCACATGCGAAACCATCGCCGCGACCTTTGGGAGATGGTCGCCGCGGAAATAGCTCGTCACGCGGTTTTTGAGTGCCTTGGCTTTGCCTACATAAATGACATCGCCGGAAGCGTCAAGCATGATGTACACGCCCGGCAACAACGGCAGGCGGTTGGCTTTTTCGCGCAGCTCCTCGATCTTGGTCATGGTTTTCTCCGTATGCAAAAACAAGGGCGTGTTAAAACACGCCCTTGTCCTTTTTTTGCTTCCGGCAGATCACTCTGCGAAGTCCGAGGCGATCAGCGCGCACAGTGCGGCTACCGCTTCCTCTTCGTCCGAACCGTCTGCAATAATGGTGATGGAGGTTCCCTTCACGATGCCCAGAGACAGTACGCCGAGAAGAGACTTGGCGTTGACACGGCGCTCGTCCTTCTCCACCCAGATGCTGCACTTGAACTCATTTGCCTTCTGAATAAAGAAAGTTGCCGGTCTTGCGTGCAGGCCCACCTGATTGCTGATGACTACTTCTTTGCTGACCATATTCGCCGCTCCCTATCCTATTAGAATTCGTTTTTTCCCTTGCAGGAAAGTGGTTTGAACGCTTATTGCCTGAGTCTATTTTAACAAAGTGTGCGGTGTTCGTCAACCGTTTTTCGTGTCTTTCGGTAATATGTACATCAAAAATTGCTGCATCCGCCCGTGATTATTTCAATTCGACAACGGTAACGCCGGTCTCGCCCTCGCCGTAGCGTCCGAGGCGGAAGGACTTGACCTGTTTATTTCGGCGAAGGCTCTGCTGCACGGCGGCGCGAAGGGCGCCGGTTCCCTTGCCGTGGATGATGGTGACGGTCTCAAGGCGCGACTGCGAGGCGGAATCGATGTAACGCTCCACGATGGGGATCGCTTCGATAGTCTCCATGCCGCGGATGTCGAGCTCGGACGGCGTGGAGCTGTCGCGCAGCGATATGCCTCGCGTTTCCGGTGCGGTCTTGACGGCCGGCTTCTCGTTTTCGGGGAGCAGCACCTCGTCCTCGCGTGCCGTGATCTGCAGGATACCCGCCTGCAGCGTGAGAGTGCGGTCGGCGGATACGGAGAGGACGGTAGCTTTCACGCCCATGGAGCGGATCTGCACTACATCTCCCTCGCGCACGGCGCGGGCGGACTTTTTCTCCTCGAGCGCGGGTTCGTCTTTGCGGAGCGCATCCTTGGATTCGTTGAGCTTGCGGCGCATTTCTGCACGCGCTTCGTTCACGCTCCGGTGGTCGGCCTCCGCATTTTTCGCGCTGCGCATGGCATCGAGCTCGCGGAAGGTGCTCTCGGCCACGGATCGGGCATCGGCGAGGATGCGTTCGGCTTCGCGGCGCGCCTTCTGCTCCGATTTTTCGAGGCGTACCTCAAGCTCGGCACGGATCTGTGCCGCCTTTTTGCGTTCCTCCTCCGCCTGACGGAGTTGTTTGGCTGTTTCGGCGCGTTCGCGGTCGAGGATCTGACGGGTCTGTTCGAGTTTGGCGATGGTCTCCTCAAACTTCGCGCTCGAGATGCCGACGCGGCTACGTGCGTCCTCGATAATGTCCTCGGGCAGTCCGAGACGGCGGGAGATGGCGAAGGCGTTCGACTTGCCGGGGATGCCGAGGAGCAAACGGTAGGTCGGGTGCAGGGTGTCCACATCAAACTCGCATGAGGCGTTCATGACGCCGGGCGTGTTCGTTGCATAGACCTTGAGCTCCGCGTAGTGCGTGGTCGCGCCGATGATGCAGCCCTTGGCACGGGCGCTCTCCAGAATGGACACGGCAAGTGCCGCGCCCTCTATGGGGTCGGTGCCGGCACCGAGCTCATCGAAGAGCAGAAGCGAGCCTTCGCCGCACTCGGAGAGGATGCCGACGGTGTTGACCATGTGCGAGGAGAAGGTGGAGAGCGACTGCTCGATGCTCTGCTCGTCACCGATGTCCGCGAGGATCTTCTCGAATACCGGCACGCAGCTGCCTTCTGTTGCGGGAATGTGCAGGCCGCACTGCGCCATGAGGCACAACAGGCCGATCGTTTTCATCGTGACGGTTTTGCCGCCGGTGTTGGGGCCGGTGATGACGAGCGTGTCGTAGTCCTCGCCGAGCTCCACATCGATGGGGACGGCTTTGTCCTTGTCCAGCAGCGGGTGGCGCGCCCGACGCAGACGCACGCCGCGCTCGGAGAGCTCCGGCGTGCCGGCATTGAGCTTGAAGCTGAGTTTGGCACGGGCGAAGATGACATCGAGCCGAACGAGTGCGGAAAAGTCCGCATCAATATCCTCGCGGTGGGCAGCGCATTTGGCGGAGAGCTCGGCCAGTATGCGCTCGATCTCCGCTTTTTCTTTGGCTTTCAGCTCGCGGATCTCGTTATTTGCCTTCACAGCCGCCATTGGCTCCACGAACAGCGTGGCACCCGAGGACGATACATCGTGCACGAGGCCGGGCACGGAACCCTTGCACTCGACTTTGACCGGGACAACATAGCGGTCGGAGCGCGTGGTGATGATGGGGTCCTGCAGGAATTTCGCCATGGACGGTACGGATATGATCTTCTGCAGGCTCTCGCGCACGCGCGCAGCGGCGGCTCGCATTTTGCGGCGGATGTCCGCCAGCTCGCTGCTCGCGCTGTCGGCGATCTCATCCTCGCTCGGGATGGAGTTGACGATCTTATCCTCCAGAAAGCGGTTTGACTGCAGCATTTGGAAAAGATGGTCGATGCAGGTCTGCTTCTCGGCACTCATACCGTAGGAGCGCACGGCACGCGCGCTTTGCAGCACGCCCGCGATTTCCAGAAGCTCACGCGGGTTGAGGATGCCGCCCATATCGGCACGGGCCAGCGAGCCGCGCACATCGCGCAGCCCGGAGAGCGAGGGACTGCCCTTATAGACCATCAAGTCTTTCGCAGCCGAGGTCTCCGCCAGAAGGCGCTCGACCTCTGCGCGGTGCGTGCTCGGCGTGACGGCCAGAGCCGCCTCTTTCGCCGGTTCAGAGACCGCCTCCCCCGCGAGCATTTCGAGTACAGCCGGCAGCTCAAGGGTATTTCTTGATTTCTCCAGTAGATCCATAGAATTCTCCGAAATAATCTGTTTACCGTAATTATGTTTACAATAACTTTGTTGGCATAAATC
>CAVGGQ010000064.1:0-10878 GCA_963628785.1 Oscillospiraceae bacterium
CATTTTCGATTCCTCCTTAATAAAATGAATAAACGATACTCAAAAACATTTCAATGCAGCGGCACGGCGCCGAGGCTTTCTATGCTGTGGCCGAGGGCGCTTATGCTGCGGAGGTATTCGGTTAGGGCGGGGAGACTTTCGTAGCAGGGAATGGCGCGCGTTTTCGCTGCGGAGATCGTGCGTCCGGGGAGCGGGCGACCCCGGGCTTCGGCTTCCTGCTCGGCAATGGGGGAGCCGGAATAGAAGTGGTCGCGCGCCATGTGCTCGATCTCGTGATCGAGCGTTTCGC
This sequence comes from Oscillospiraceae bacterium, assembly GCA_963628785.1. Lineage (GTDB taxonomy): Bacteria > Bacillota > Clostridia > Oscillospirales > Oscillospiraceae > Apopatocola. The sequence continues at coordinate 290 of CAVGGQ010000064.1, forward strand.
GGCGCTCCTTTTCGCCCAGGCGGGCGTTGATGTACACCGAAAACGTGCCGTCGTCGTTCGGCATCGTCACGCCGTACACCGTGTGCGGCAGATCCACGAAGCGCACATAGTAGTCGGGCGCTCTCATTCCTCGGGCTTGCGCAGAGCCTCCAGAATGCGGATCGTGGTCTCCACGTCCTCGCGCGTGGCGTTCTCCGAGAGACGGAAGAGCATGCGCATCTCCGGACGCTCGCGCAGAGTGAGCAGATATTCGGTGAGCTCGGGATCGTTGTTGATGTATCTGTCGCTGTTCGTGATGCCGAGCAGGTCGTCCACGCTGACCCGGAAGGTGTCAGCGATCTCCTGCAGAAGGTCGAGATCCGGCTCGCGGTTGCCGGTCTCGTACATGCTGACGGCCGATTTCGAAATGCCGAGCTTCTCCGCCAGATCTCCCTGCGTCATTTTCGCCGCGCGGCGGAAATGGGCGAGCTGTTTGCCGAATTCGGACATGGTCAATTCCTCCGATTTCATTGATATTTCAAAGAAATTTGCTTTCTGTGATCACCTTACCACGCAGCGTAAAAAAAGTCAATATTTTTTCTACGAAATGTGTTGCCAAACGCGAATCGTGTGGTATAACATAACTACACGGCGCGTGACAGATTCGGCACCCGTTTCCTCCGCCGGTTGGCACCGAAGTCGGAGAAACGCGGCGGTCTATCTCGAATGCGCCGATAATGATCCCCTAAAATCCGCTTATAGGCGAAATATACGGCCGATAGATCCGCAGTGGAAACGGGAGTTTGCTCGCTGCGGTCGGGGAACCGCATCTTTTTTGCCAAAGCGAAACACGAAGCGCGCCAGAAAAGGAGGCGAAAAACGTGGCGGAAACGGCGGCTCTGTCCGAGAAGAAAAGACGATTTGTGGAGGAATATCTGCGCTGCGGCGATGCTGCTTCGGCGGCGGAAGCGGCGGGGTACGCGCTGGAAAAGGGGGAGGCGCTGCTGCGCGGGAGCGCGTTGCAGAGCGCCCTGCGCGAAGGTGAGCAGCGGCTCTATGATTCGCTCGGCATATCGAGCGCGTTGGGTGGGGCGGCTCGTGGAGATCGTGGAGCGGTGCATGCAGGCGGTGCCGCACTACTCGCGAAACCCCGAGACGAAGCAGCGCGAGCCGGACGGCACATGGGAGTTTGACCCGGCTGGGGCGCTGCGGGCGCTCCACGAGCTATCCGAGCACATCCGCTCGTTCGAGGAGGACACCCCGGGCGCGGGATGCGCGAGCTTTGAGGAATGGCTCACGAAACGCGGAGAGGAGGGCGGCCTTTGAATCCGTGCATTGCGATCGACTACATCGAGGCGTGCCTGAAGATCCGCACGAAGAGCGGCGCGGTCGTGCCTTTTCACCTGAATGCGGCGCAGGGCAAGCTCTATGCGGCGGCCAAGCGCCAGCAGGACGCGGGGCGGCCGGTGCGGCTCATCATTCTCAAGGCGCGGCAGCTCGGCTTCTCCACCCTGACGGAGGCGCTCCTCTTTCATGCCTGTGCCACGCGGGAGAACACCCATGCGCTCGTGGTGGCGCACCGGGAGGACGCAACGGCCAATCGCTTCCGCATGAGCAAGTCTTCTACGACGAGCTGCCCGAGCCGATGAAGCCGATGCTGCGCACCTCGAACGCGCAGGAGCTGGTGTTCGAGAACCCCTCCCGAAGTGCGCGAAGCCGCTCGCCGGGGCTCCGGTCGCGGCTCAAGTGCGCCACGGCGGGCGGGCGCGGCATCGGGCGGTCGGATACGCTCTGGTGCGTGCATCTCTCGGAATACGCCTTCTGGCCGGAAAACGGCGAGAGCAAGGCCGAAACGCTTGCGGGCATCCTGCAGGCGGTGCCGAGTCTGCCGGGCACGATGTTCGTCATCGAGAGCACGGCGAACGGCTTCGAGGACTTCAAGAGCCGCTAGGATGCCGCCGTCGCGGGGGAGAACGACTTTGAGGCGGTGTTCTTCGCGTGGTTCGAAAATCCGGACTACGCCATGCCGGTCGAGCTGGGCACCGTCTGGAGCGCGGAGGAGCGGGAGATCCGCGAGCGGTACGGCCTCTCGTGGGAGCAGATGCGCTGGCGGCGCTGGTGCATCGCGAACAACTGCGGCGGGCGGCGCGATATGTTCCGGCAGGAGTATCCCTCAAGCCCCGAGGAGGCGTTTCTGCACTCGGGCTCGGGCGTATTCGACAACGCGCTCGTCACAAAGCGCCTCGCGGAGGCTCCGGATCCGATCCGGCGCGGGCGGTTCGTGCAGACCGAAGACGGGGAGAACGAGTGGCGCGAGGACGAGGCGGGGGAGATCCGAATTTTTCGCGAGCCGCAGCCGGGACATCCGTATGTGCTCGGCGGCGATACGGCGGGCGAGGGGTCGGACTATTTCACGGCGTATGTGCTCGACAACTCCACCGGCGAGCAGACCGCCGCGCTGCGGCAGCGGTTTTCGGAGCCGGAGTATATGCGGCAGGTGTACGCGCTCGGGCGGTATTATAATGATGCGCTCGCGGCCATCGAGACGAATTTCTCCACCTACCCCGTCATGAAGCTCGCCGAACTCGGCTACCCGAACCAGTACCTGCGTGAGCGGGAGGATACCTATACGCACCGTCTGCGCGAGAGCTTCGGCTTCCGCACCGACCGCCACACAAGGCCGCGCGCCATCGCCAATCTCGTGGAGATGTTCGCCGCGCACCCCGATCGGATCGCCGACCGTGTCCTGCTGCGCGAGATGCTCACCTTCTGCTACAACGAGGACCACCGCCCCGAAGCCCTGGCCGGAGCCCACGACGACCTCGTAATGTCCGCCGCCATCGCCTACGCCGCCCGCGGCCAGCAAAGATACACCGTGAGCGGGAGAGGGCGGAGCGAGGAGGAGCGGATGCGGGAGAGAAAGCGGAGAATACGCCGGGGGAGGATCTGAAACGAATAATGAATGGGGAAGTCTGAATAGTGAATAGTGAAGAATAAGGGCGCGGCCGCGATATGAAAAAAGGCAACCAACCGCGTATGCGGTGGGAATAGAGAGGAAGGAGAAAGACTATGGAAGAAGAGAACAGAGAGCCGGAGGTTTCCGTTTCGGCGGAAACGCCGCCGGAGGAGGCGGCGGGGGGAGGACGCGGAGCGTGTGCGGTTTATCGTTTCGGATGCGCGGGAGTTTCTGCGGCAGTTTCCGGATGTGGATCTCGGGGAGCTCGATGCTTCAGAGGCGTTTCACCGCTTCTGCGGCAGCCGCTACGGCCGCGAGAGTCTTGCGGAGCTCTACGAGGACTATCTCGCTGTGGCAGGGGAGAGCGTCCGCGCCGCGCGCACCAAAGACGAGAGCCGTCGGGCGCGTTCTACCGGCAGCGGCGGGAGCGGGAGCTTTTCCGCGCTCAATGCAGCGCAGCGGGAGGAGCTGGACGCGTGGAACCGCACATTTCCCCAAATGCGCATGACGGCCAAAGAGTTTCTTGCCAGAAACAACTGAGAGGAGAATGAAGCATGAATTTCAAAAACTGGAAAACCGACAACTATGCCTTTGTGGGCAAGGCGTTCGACTATGCGTATGCCGACCGCCTCAACAAGCTCTCGCCGGTCATCGGCGAGGTGAACGCCAAGAGTATCGACTATGAGCTCACCGGTTCGGACGGCTACGGCGAGGCGGCCGTGTACGACGGCGAGACGCTCAACGAGGGCAGCCTCAAGCGCGGCTTCAAGACCGTGATCACCCCGGTGGAGTACACGCTTTCCATGCGCTCATGAGAGCGAACATCACGGCGGAAAACTGGCGCATCTTTGCCGCCGAGCTCGATATCCTCGACATTCCCGGGCGGCAGGAGATCGTCCGCGCCTGGCGCGAGCGGTTCGCGCCGGAGGAGGTGACGGCCGTATGAAGTGTCCGGTCTGCGGCATCGAAATGATGCGCCAAACGCGCACCGTGTGGGTGTGCCGCAATAAGAAATGCGTGAAATATCCGGAGAAAACGAAGGGAGAGAACAAATGAAAAAGGAGACATTCACCTATACCGACGCAGCCGCATCGCTCGGCGGCCGCACGGCGGAGGCGGTGCAGAAGAAGAAAAAGACCCGCACCGGCAGCTATGCCGCTGCCGTGAGCGATGCGGGGACAGGCGAGAGCGGCGCTTCCGCCGCCGGGAGCACGCCGTCCTATGCGGACATTATGGAGAAATACTATGCGGGGGAGTACGAGAGCGCCCTTGCGGACAATGAACGCGCGGCGAAACGCACCGCGGAGAGCGCCGAGCGCAGCGCGCACAACGCCGTGGAGCGCATCCGGGATTCCTACCGCAGTACCGACCGCGCCCTCTACCGCAAGTATATGGAGAACCTGCGCACTATCGCGCAGCGTCTCGCCGCGCAGGGTCTCACCGGCGGCGTGACGGAGTCCTCCCGCATGCGCCTCGCGGACTCCTACGGCGAGGGCATTGCGGAAAATGCGAGAGCCCGCCTCGGCGAGGAGGCAGACGCCTACGCCTCCCGCGACGAGCGCATCGCCGAAGCCGAAGCCGCCCGGGAAAAGTCCGACGCCGAAGCGAGGAAAACGCAGAGCGAGAATCACGCCGCCCTCCGCGAAAAGCAGGAAGACCGCCGCCGCGAAGACGCCCAAAAGATCGCCGCCCTCCTGGCCTCCGCGGGAGACTATTTGGGCTACCTGCAGCTCGGCCTCACAAAGGAACAGGCGGAGTTTCTCAAAAAGGCGTTCGGGAAGTGAGAGAGACGCCCCGCCTGCGGGCGCGTTCCGTGAAAAAAAGTTTCTTTTTTCGAAAAAATATCCCCCCGGGGAGCTTCCGCCGGCTTGCTTGGCATGGTATTATCATGATGCGCGGCGAAGACCGCGAAGTTTCAGATTTGAGGTGAAGGTTTGTGCATATGGCCGATGCGCTGCTCTCTCCTGCGGTGGCTGCCGTAATGTACGCTTCTTCCGCTGCGGTCTCCACCGCTTCCGTGAAGACGCTCAAAAAGGATGAGGACGCAGCGAAGCTCCCGACAATGGCGGTCACGTCCGCACTCGTGTTTGCCGGTCAGATGATAAACTACACCATTCCCGGCACCGGCTCTTCGGGGCATATCTGCGGCGGCATGCTGCTCTCGGCCCTGCTCGGCCCTCAGGCGGGCTTCCTCTCCATGGTCGTCATCCTCGCCATTCAGGCGCTGTTCTTTGCCGACGGCGGACTTCTCGCGCTCGGCGCGAACATTTGGAATATGGCGTTCTACGGCTGCTTCGTCGGCTATTACCTCATCTGGCGGCCCATCATGCGCAGCGGACGCCTTGCCTCCCGCACGAAGATCATCCTCGCCTCCGTGCTCGGATGCGTGGTGACGCTCCAACTCGGCGCTTTTTCCGTCGTGCTTGAAACGACGGCCTCCGGCATCACGGAGCTGCCGTTTGCCGCATTCACCGCTATCATGCAGCCCATCCACCTTGCCATCGGCCTTGTGGAGGGACTTATCACCTCGGCAGTGCTGCTCTTCGTATACAAAGCGCGCCCCGAACTCCTCATGGATGCCGGTGCGTCCGAGGGCGGCGCGTTCTCTCTCAAAAAGACGCTCGCCATTCTCGCCGCGGCTGCGATCGTGATCGGCGGCGGGCTGAGCCTCTTCGCAAGCTCCAACCCGGACGGCCTCGAGTGGTCGCTCTTCGGCAACAGCGAGGCGGGCTATACCGACAACATGGGTCTCGACGAAGACTCCTTCGGTCTCTCCGGCGCGGCAAGCAAAACCGCGGAGAGCATTCAGAGCAAGACCGCTGTTCTTCCGGACTACTCCTTCGCGGGCAGCGACAGCGCCGCGGGGACGAGCGTTTCGGGCGTGGTCGGCGCGGCCGCCGTGGCAGTGCTTGCCGCTGCCGTGTGCTTCGCCGGCGGCTTCTTCCGCAAGCGCCGCGCAGCAGAGGGCAAGTAATAATTTCGGCATAGAATTTCTTACCGGAGCCGCCGTATCGCGGCTCCGGTCACGCTATATGTAAGAGGCAAAGGCAATGAACGACAAGCTCACCCGGGCGCGCAGCGAGCTGCGGGATATGGAGGCACTCTCGGCGCAGTCCTCACCGGTGCATTCGCTCCATCCGCTCGCAAAGCTCCTCGTGACAATTTTATACATCGTGGCGGTCGTATCGTTCCCGAAGCATGACCTGAGCGCGCTCGTTGTGATGGCGCTCTATCCGGCCTTTCTCTATCAGCTCACGGGCATATCCGTCGTCCTCTGCTTCCGCCGTCTGCGCTATGTCCTGCCGCTCGTGTGCGCGGTGGGGCTCGTGAATCCCTTCCTCGACCGCGAGCCGATTTTGCGCCTCGGCTCGCTACTTGTGAGCGGCGGCGTTGTTTCGATGCTCACGCTGATGCTCAAGGGCATTTTCGCGCTCATGGCCTCATTCCTGCTTATCGCGACGACGAGCATCGATTCGCTCTGCGCGGTGCTTCGCAAGCTGCACGTCCCTTCGCTTATTACGACGCTTCTGCTGCTCACCTACCGCTATGTCGGCGTGATGCTCGAGGAGGCCTCGGTCATGGCGGACGCCTACAAGCTGCGCGCGCCGGGGCAGAACGGCATCCGCTTCAACGCGTGGGGCTCGTTCATCGGACAGCTTCTCCTGCGCAGCATGGACCGCGCCGAGGAGCTCTACAGCAGCATGCAGCTGCGCGGCTTCCGGGGCGAGTTCTACTATGCCGATGTGCGGCCTTTCCGCACGGCCGACGCGGTTTTTACCGTCGGCGTTTCCGCCGCCGTGCTGTGCGCACGGTATTTTGACATCGCCGCCCGGATCGGCGGACTTTTCGTGAGGTGAACGGGGATGCTGGTATTCGATAATGTCTCTTTTTCCTACGACGGCGCGCACCCGGTGCTCGACGGCGTGAGCTTTACCGTCAACGACGGCGAATCGGTCGGACTCATCGGCGCGAACGGCGCGGGCAAGTCCACCATCATGCGTCTCGTGCTCGGCCTCCTCTCCGGCGAGGGCGCCATCACGCTCGACGGCGTCGCGGTCACGAAGAAAAATCTCGCGGAGATCCGCCGCCGCATCGGCTTCGTGCTGCAGGATTCCGACAATCAGATGTTCATGCCGACCGTGTACGAAGACATGATCTTCGGGCCGCTCAACTACGGCCTCACTCGCGAGGAAGCCGACCGCCGCGCCGACGAGGTGCTCGAAAAGCTCTCTCTTACCGAACTCAAGCACCGCTCGAACCACAAGATCTCCGGCGGCGAGAAGCGCATGGCGGCCATCGCGACCATCCTTGCCATGCAGCCGGATGTCATCCTCATGGACGAGCCGTCCACCGCACTCGACCCCGTGAACCGCCGCACGGTCATCAACACCATCAACGAGCTCCCGCAGACGAAGCTCATCGCCTCGCACGACCTCGACATGATCCTCGACACCTGCGACCGGGTCATCCTGCTCTCCCGCGGCCGCATCGCCGCCGACGGCCCCGCCGAGACCGTCCTGCGCGACAAGGCGCTGCTCGAACAAAACCGCATGGAACTCCCCTTCTGCCTGCAGGGTTATCACCCGCGGCACCGAAAGGACGATTGATACAACAGCCGGGATCGCCTCAACCCCGCGAGGCGGCCCCGGCTGTTGTCATGGTTTCGCGCTGCCATATTTTTTTCAAATCAATGCTTGACACATGGCGAAAAAGATGCTAACATCATAATGGTGGGGAAGTTGGACTTCGCACAAAGTCACAACATTTCCCGACCGTTTCCGCGCACAAGCAGTGCGGAGGACAAACACTTTTCTCCTCGGGAGGAACGACCCCAACAGGGCGGGGACGTTCCTCCTTTCCGTTGTGCCGCAAGGAAAAGACGATACAAGATCTGGTGCACAAGCCCGTTTCGCGCTGACGCATCCGTCCTTCGTGAAGGCTCCCCTTGTGCTCAAGGGGAAGACTCTCCCCGCCGGCGACAGAGAGAGGGGTGAAGCTGACTGAAGGAGTATCCCACCCGCAGGCGGCGTGTCCCGGCCTCGGCAAATTCAGAAAGAAAAATCTTCGAAAAATCAGTTTATTTTTGCAAAAAAGTCTTTTCATATGGCGCGCACTGTGATATAATTCTACGCCGGATTTGAAAATTGGAGATGGATAAAACGTATGAAGCTTCGCAACATTGCAATCATTGCCCACGTTGACCACGGCAAGACGACCCTGGTCGACGAGATGCTCAAACAGTCGGGCGTTTACCGTGAAAATCAGGAGATCGTCGACCGCGTTATGGACTCGGGAGATCTCGAGCGTGAGCGCGGCATCACGATCCTCGCAAAGAACACCGCCGTCACCTACAACGGCGTGAAGATCAACATCGTCGACACCCCGGGCCACGCCGACTTCGGCGGCGAGGTGGAGCGCGTGCTTAAAATGGTCAACGGCGTTATCCTTCTTGTGGACGCCGCCGAGGGCCCGATGCCGCAGACCCGCTTCGTGCTCGGCCGCGCGCTTGAGCTCGGCCATCGCGTCATCGTCGTTGTGAACAAGATCGACCGTCCCGACCAGCGCATCCACGAGGTCGTGGACGAGGTGCTCGAGCTCCTTATGGATCTCAATGCCACCGACGAGCAGCTCGACTCCCCGATGCTCTTCTGCTCCGGCAGAAACGGCACGGCGTCCTACTCGCCCGATGTCGTCGGCACCGACCTCAAGCCCCTCTTCGACACCATTCTCGAGTATATCCCCGAGCCGGATCAGGACACCACAGCCCCGTTCCAGATGCTCGTCTCATCGCTTGACTACAACGAGTTCGTCGGCCGCATCGCCGTCGGACGCATAGAGCGCGGCGTCATCCACCAGAACGAGCCCATCGTCGTGTGCAACTACCATGCGCCCGACGCCGCGCCCCGCAAGGCAAAAGCCGTCTCGCTCTACGAGTTCAGCGGTCTTGCGAAGGTCCCCGTGACCGAAGCGACCGCCGGCAACATCATCGCGATGAGCGGCATCGGCGATGTCACCATCGGTGACACCATCTGTGCCGAGGGCGCCGCCGAACCCCTGCCGTTCGTGAAAATTTCCGCGCCGACCATGGAGATGACCTTCTCCGTCAACAACTCCCCGTTCGCCGGCCGCGAGGGCAAGTTCGTCACGAGCCGCCAGATCCGCGAGCGCCTCTACCGCGAAACGCTCAAGGACGTGTCGCTGCGCGTGAGCGATGTGGAAGGCAGCACCGACAGCTTCAATGTTGCCGGCCGCGGCGAAATGTCGCTCTCCATCCTCATCGAGACCATGCGCCGCGAAGGCTATGAGTTCCAGGTATCGCCCCCGCGTGTGCTCCTGCAGAAGGACGAGCACGGTGCGCTCCTCGAGCCTATGGAAGAGCTGGTCGCCGATGTGCCGCAGGAATTTGTCGGCTCCGTCATCGAAAAGCTCGGCGTCCGCAAGGCCGACCTCAAGGAGATGACCCCGGTCGGAAACCGCATGCGCCTCACCTTCCTCGTGCCGAGCCGCGGACTTTTCGGCTACCGCAACGAGTTCCTCACCGATACCCACGGCGAAGGCATCATGGCCTCAGTGTTCGACAGCTACGCGCCCTATAAGGGCGATCTCTCCCGCCGTTCCACCGGCTCCCTCATCGCCTGGGAGCAGGGCGAGGCCGTTGCGTACGGCATCTGGAACGCCCAGGAGCGCGGCATCATGTTCATCACGCCCGGCACGCAGGTGTACGGCGGCATGATCGTCGGCGTCAGCCCCAAGCAGGAGGACATCCCGGTGAATGTGTGCCGCACGAAGCACCTCACCAACACCCGCGCCTCTGGCTCCGACGAGGCGCTGCGCCTCATCACGCCGCGCCAGATGTCCCTCGAGCAGTGCCTCGAGTTCCTCGCCGATGACGAGCTGCTCGAAGTGACCCCGAAGAACCTCCGCCTCCGCAAACGCATCCTCGACCACAGCCAGCGCATGAAAAACATCCACGGCAAGAAATAATTTCACATAGAACCGGAAAAAGGGGAGAACCGAGGGTTCTCCCCTTTTTTGCGCGCAATACACGAAATATCGGCGCGGGGTGGGGGGAAACGGGTTTTTGCCGCAAAAGGCTCTTGCCGAATCGGGCGGGGACGCCCATACTGGAAACATCTGCGGAGAAGGAGGGGCCGGCAATGGAACAGGACGAGTTTTTTGCTTATTTGCAGCGGCTGTCGGGCCTGCCGATCGTTATTCTGGATAAAACGAGGACACCGGTGCACCGGTGGCCGGAGACGGGAAAAGCGCCGGAGGCCGGCGAGACGCTGCGTGCTTTTCTTGCAGACCGGTGCGGGCCGTCACCGACGGTGTTTCAAAAGGGAAAGATCCATTTTGCCGGATTTTGCCGGCAGGGATGCGTCTATGTGATCGGGCCGTGCAGCTTTGAGCCGATCTCCTTTAAAGAACGGTATGAATTCGGATGCTTCTGCGCCATCCGGATCGGCGAATCGGACATCCCGCGCTCGAATTACCGGACATTGAAAAACACGCTTCTTTTCCTGAATTATCATGTTACGGGTCACAGCGCGTCGGAACAGGAGATCTGGGAAAATTACACGCTGGGGAATGAGAAGGGAAAAACGGATCTGGAGGAGGATGTCCGATTCCGATATCATGTAAAAAATCATGAGGG
>CAVGGQ010000065.1:0-10784 GCA_963628785.1 Oscillospiraceae bacterium
TATTATACCATACTCAGAACTTTTTTCAATGTTCCGATTAAATCAGAGGTTCCCAAGGTGTTCTTCCTGCTTCTCAGCACGAGGCTTACAATTTTTGTTCAGCACGAATCCCAGCACAAATCCTTTTTCAGAATGTAGACTTCTACTGACCAAGTCTTTGAAGCACTCGAAAAATATGCCTGCATTCACATATAGACAGAATAGAATCCGGTATATATTGCTTATTCGCCAATCGATGCAAACAACCGACTGATGAATTCAAATGCCTGAATAGCCTTTTCAAAGCTTTGGCGATTGGATGTGTAAAGCAAATCTTCATGAAGAGTTTCGTATCTTCCACGAATTTCATCATTGAAATACTGTCTCCAATTTTCAAAAGCATATGCTCCCATCGGATCGTACTCCTCAGAAATATTGCGCTTCTGAAGATAAAAACTGTCTGTTTCTTTTGTCAGACTTAGGAGCTGCTTCAGTCGTTCTGTATCCTTTAGGAATGCCTGAATATCATCCCGCTCCAGAAGGACTGTAACATCATATATATGGCGCACTTTTCTTGGAAGCGTTCCGCAGATTGCATGCCTTTTAACAGACATTACCTTATCCAGGAAGGTCCTCGTAATATCAAGAGTGTTCACACTGACTTCCTGGAGATCGAATTCTTCCACAATATCAGGCATACCTTTTTCTTCGAGGTATTCCTGAATATAAGTTTTCATGCTTCGCTTTGCATAAGGATCCGGTCTTACACTGGAGCCAATCTCCAGCTTTACCCGGCAGGTTTCCTTACTTTCATTTGCAGGCCAGACATAAGCGCTTTTGTTTCGATCGTTACGCTCCGTCTCTATCTTCTCCATCAGGAAACCGGCCGAGATCGCATCCTCAACTCTTTTCAATGCCTTGCTGTACTTCTTATTATTCATATCCTCTACAGGTATGAATGTCAGATCAATATCCTCAGAAAAGCGATTAATCGATCCAGGGTAACACTTACTGAGAGAGGTTCCGCCCTTAAATACGCAAGCTTCGGCGTATTCGCTGTTTTGAAGATTCTGCATCATTTGAACAATATAGTAATCTCTGCGAACCGCATCGGCAGGGATTCCAATATAATCTGCAACAATAGCAATCAATTCTTCAAATTCTTCCTTATGCTCGTGCAGGTTCATAAAATTCCTCCATTTCCGGAATTGCGTATGATGAGAGTGCTGATAAGAACTGGTGCAAAGTATTTTCAACGCCAAAATAATTTAAAAATCTCTCAAGAAACGCAATCGTTGATTTCTTGTACTTCCGGTTTTTCAAAACAAATACCGCGGCAGTATCAGAGTACCCAAGAGCAAATTCTTTCATATAGGCCGCCAATGCAGATTTGCTGATATCCTCAATAGATTTATAGTTCTGAAGAATCTCCAGGGTTTCGATCACCGGAATCGTATCCTGCGTCAACGCAACTTTGCTGTTTGTCACGCAAACATTATTGATATTTTTCTTTTGCTCTGAAACACCACAAGAAAGGATCTCAACCCGCTTACTGATCTGCGTTGTAAGACCCTTTTGATTATAAAGTCTGTAACCAATTACAATTCCTTGACCACCGCTTGTGTAGTGACCAACAATTTCTTTTTCCGTGATTGGAATCGTTCCAAATCGTGATTTTTTTGGCCGGTAATACAATCCCTTTGTAAGATGCACAAGGGATCCCTGCCTGCTCATTCGCTCTAATGTCTTATAGTAGGTCATTTCAGGAACAGTGCCGAACGATCTTTGATATAAAGTACTTGCTTCCAGAAGCTTGTTTTCCGGCTCCTGCTCGATCACTGTCTCGATGTGTTTCGCATAGCTGTTCATACGACACCTCCTCAGACATCATTATATGCCAGCCGCGCAAAATGTCAAGTAAAATTCAGTTTTACTTGAATTTGTAAAGCTTCAGCAATAGCATACGCAGGTGCCTGTGCTTTCATCCGTCGAAACCTTTCTGTCAAAGAAAAATAGCAGACAGCTGATTCTTTTTTGAAGAGCTGTCCGCTATGTAAGTTTTATAATGATTTTGCCAATGTTTTAAGAAGCGCCGCCATCTCCGGATTCTGAAGAAGCTTCAGTAAAGTAGCGGCATCCACTGCTGTATCCGCAGGAATTTCCGGCTGTGTTTTTTCTTTCGTCTCCGGATCTTCCGGATCTTTGCCCGCTCCGCAATAAAAGGCTTTTTCAAATAACTGCGCATTATTCCTTCTGTCATCATCCAGAATATGCGAATACACGTCCGTAACCATTTTAACCTGTGCATGACCGGAGTCACCCTGAACCGCTTTGACATCTCCGCCGTTCAGCTTCAGCTTATAGGTAATGCTGGAGTGTCGCAGGCTATGGAAAACAACTCTCGGAAGATCATCACGTTCAATCAGAGTTCTGAAAGACGCATTGATTGTACCGGCCTCCGTCGGCATTCCTAACGGGCCTGCCATTACAAGATCGAAGTCCTGATATTCATCACCAAGAGCCTGTATTGTTTCCTGCTGTTGTTCCTTCCACTTGATCAGCATCTCTGCCACGGTCTTTGGCAGAAAGATTTTTCTGACACTGGAAGCTGTTTTCGGCGCCTTCAGCACCTGCACGGTTGTTGTTCTGGAAGACATGGGTGGGAACACGAGAATCACATCTTGCTGTCAAGGGTGTTCAGCGTATTACGATTGACACGCTGCAGCTCCTTGTTGACCTGAATATATGAAATTGCCTCTTCAGAAATCTCTACACAGTCCCAGGTAAGCCCAAGCAGCTCTCCCATACGCAGGGAGCAGGCGAAGGCAAGGTTAAGGCAGAGCTTCAGACGTTCATCTTCACACAATTCCATTGCATGAAACAGCGTCTCTGCTGTCCAGATATCCCGCTTTTTATATTCCGCCTTTGGAAGAGATGCATAATCGCAGGGATTCTTCTCCATAAGCTCCCATTTGACCGCCTGTTCAAAGCATGAATGAAGAAGCTTATGTATGGATCGCACCGTATGCGGTGTCAGGAATTCATTTTTCTTTTTCCCGACAGTCGGTTCCACTGGCTTCGTTTTTAAGAGCTGCTGGTAGTACTTTTCCATCACACGGGTGTTAATCTCGCTGATTTTCATGGTTCCGATAATCGGTGATATGTAATGCTCAACCAGGCCGACATTAGCAGAATATGTAGACATTGACCAGGTAGCCTTGCCATAAAGCGCCACATACTCCTTCAAAAGATCATCGACATCTCCGTTCAAAATGAGATCAGCATACGCGAGTGGGTCGTTGTAGATGAGATAATCCAGCTCCGACCGCTGGAATCGGTTATCTGCCACTTCGTTTTCCATGTCGGTGCAGTCGATGGATATCCTGCCACCGTCCGTAAATCGCAGTTCCACGCAGCCGGTGTCCATGTTAAGCTCACAACTTCTGATTTTCTTCATGGTTGTCCTCCTTTTTCTTTTTTGTTTTTCTCGGTCCTCGCGGTTTGGATTCCAGGCGCTTGATCACGCCATTTCGGAAATGTGTATCCTCAAATTTTTCAAAATAAACAAATAATCCGAACCCGTCTCCCACAAGGAAGATCTGGTTCGGATTATCTTTGTCTGGTGCGCCAAAAGGGATTCGAACCCCCGGCCTTCCCCTTAGGAGGGGGACGCTCTATCCAACTGAGCTATTGGCGCGTATATCAAATGAAATTGTAAATAGTGAGGATTGAACAACCGCTTAGGAGGCGGAAGCTCTATCCTGCTGAGCTACCGGGGCATACTATAAACGGCACACGGTGTTTTCCGCCGCGTATTGGCGCGGTGGAAAACATCCGGCTTTCCCCCACCGGTGGGCGGGGACTTTTTTATTTCTTCTTTTTGGGCTGGTTTTTCTCCCAGAGGACAGCGAGGCCGATGAGGAGAAGGTCGGGTTCGTAGTGGATGTCGCGTCTGCAGCACGGGATGACGCGGCCGGCGAGACCGCCGGTGGCAATAACGTAGGTGCCGCCGCCGAGCTCTTCATCGATGCGGTCGATCATGCCGTCGAGCATGGCGGCCGAGCCGAAAATGGCGCCGGACTGCATGGAGGCGACGGTATTCGTGCCGATGCATTTGGCCGGGGCGTCAAGCGACACGCGCGGCAGCTGCGAGGTGTTGCCGGAGAGCGAATCCATGGAGAGACGGAGACCCGGAGCGATCACGCCGCCGGCGAAGCGCCCCTGCGTGTCGATGGCGCTGAATGTGGTGGCGGTGCCCATATCGATCACGATGAGCGGCGGACGGTGCAGTTGTAGCGCCGCGACCGCGCCGACCACGAGATCCGCGCCAATCTGCGCGGGGTCATCAAGACGGATGTCGAGGCCGGTCTTTATGCCCTTGCCGACGACGAGCGCATCGATTCCGGTGAGAATCTTCACGGCCTGCTCGAGGCGCGAGGTGATGGGCCAGACGACGCTCGAGAGGATGGCACCCTCGAAATCTTCCGGACGGTAGCCCGCGAAGGCGAGCACTTCCTTCATGCTGACGGCGTACTCGAAGTCCGTTTTCAGCTTGTCCGTCGCCATGCGCGCGACGGAATGGATGGCGCGGCCTTCGATGCAGCCGAGAACGATATTGGTGTTGCCTACATCAATGGCAAGGATCATGCCTCTTTTTCCTTTCTTCCGATGCGGATGAGCCGCAGGATCACTGGGCTGAGCACCACATTGATGCCGAGCTCTGCGAGGAAGTTCAAACCGACGAGCGTGACGATCATGTACCGGCCCACATTCGTTCCGCCGGCCCATGCCGTTACCGTTTCATAAAAGAAGATGCGGCAGCCGAGCAGAAATATGCCGGTGTTCACAACGGGGCAGACGATCGCCGCCGTTATGGCCGCCACCGACCGGTTGAACCGCTGCAGGGCCGCATACACGAGCCCGGCCGCTCCGCCGCAGAGAGTGCCTTTGGCCAGCACGGTGATGAGCGTTCCCGGAACGTTGACGGCAAAAAATGTGGCGGCATCGCCCGAAAGGAGCACGACCATGCTGAATACAAAGCCGAGCCAAAGTCCCGCCGTGCTGCCGTACACCGCCGCGCCCACAACGATGGGCATCGCGACAAGTGAGATGGAGAGCGGTCCCAGATGGATGAAGCTGCCGAGCAGCTGCAAAATGACGACCAGCGCCGTAAAGAGCGCCAATCCCGCCAGGCGGCGAGTCTTCGCGTGGTTTTTGTAAGCCATATTCAATTCCTCCTGCTGTTGCTCCCTTAGTCTGTGCCGAAAGGCACGGGATGCAGCGCATGACCGATTATAAGCCGAAAGTCCCGCCGCGTCAAGACCGGACGCTGAAATGAGCGTTCAAATAATTGCCCGGCGCAGCCGTTCTTGTTGTTCCGCGCGGCGCCCGACGGATCTCAATAGAGGTGTTCCGTAATGTCATTTCCGGTGTCCTCGCCGACGAGGGAGCGCACGAGGCCAAAGCGGCGGCAGTCGTAGCGCGGGAACTCCTCGCTCTTGAGTGTCGGGCGGTGGGCGTACACGAGCTGGCTCTCATGATAGAGCATCGCATCGGACGCAACTTCAAAGGCCGTGCGCCCTCCGAAGCTCTCGAGCGGCGTTTCCACATCGAGCACGATGGGATTTGTGTCCGCGAAGTGCAGATAGAGCTTCGGCGTGTTCCATGTGCCGTAGGCTGCGGCGCTCTCCGCATCGTATGTTTCGTCGACCGCAAGCTCCACGGCCTGCGTGAGGCAGAGCGCGTTGAGGCGGTGCGCGCCGTGGCCGTACTCGCCCTCAAGATCGTGTCCCACGGCGATGAGCGGCTTGAAGCGGCGGAGCTGCTCGACCTGATAGGCGATGACATTCTCCTCACCGAAGCTCTCGCGTGCGGCTTCCAGCGAGAGAATATAGTAGTCCGGGAACGGTCCGATGACCGGATAGTGGCGGATGCCCATGGCCCAGAGCGCATCGAGGAGCTCCTGCGGGCGGGGCTGCCAGTCATAGTGGTTCACAAGATACACGACCTGCACCGTAAGGCCGCGGTCCACACACTGCGCGGCAAGCGCGCCGAAGAAGATGACATCATCGTCGGCGTGGCTCGGGAAGAGCAGCACATCGGCCTGCTCGCACGGCGGCTCCCAGACCTGCACATCGTCGGGCGCGGTGCCCTCGGTGAAGATGCGCACCTCGCAAAGCTGCGAGAGGTCCGTAAATTCCAGATCGATCTCCGTCACGGGCTCGGGCATTTCGAGATATTCGTGCAAAAACTCATAGGTGCCGCCCGCGACATCGCCTGCGGCGGTGTGCACCGTGAACGCTGCGGCGGGTTCGTACCAGTAAAGATAAATTGACCCGATGGGCGTTTCCGAGGAAATTTGCAGCGTGTTCCCGGCGCGGTACTGCACGCGCGAGGTGCGGTCGCCGTCGCGTAAAATCGATGTATACCCGCCGATGCTGTCCCGGAGCGTAACGCCCTCCGTGAGTTCCTCGGCGATCGGCTCGGGCGTGGGCTCCGGTGTCGGTTCCGGCGTAGGTTCGGGTGTCGACGTGGCGGTCGGCTCGGGTGTCGCGGTCGGGACCTCGGTAGGCTCCGCCGCCGGCGCCGGCTCGGGGGAAGCTCCGCACGCCGTGCAGAGCATAAAAAGCAGGCATACTGCCAGCAAATGAGCAAGTTTTTTCGTAGCGAAGTCCTTTCTCCCGCCGAACGGGAATGTGATCTGCGATGGATATTATAGCCCCCGCAGAGAGGGCGGTCAAGCAAATTGCAGCAAGCACCGTTTTTCGGTAAATCATGGATCGGTAAATCATAATTTACCGGATCAAACGAAAACCGCCGCGCCGTGGCGCGGCGGTTGGGTCATTCGGTCAGATCGTATCGGTACTCTTCTTCGGCAATTTTTCGGAAGCCTGCGGATCGGAACGAGCGTGATTTCCTCGTCGACAACGCGTTCGGTATCGTGCATCAGAAGGTGAGGGAATCGACGCGGGGCAGGAGTTCGGCGAGCATTTCCTGCGAGCGCCTAACGCGTGCATCGCGGTCGGGTACATTGCGGCGGACGGCGCGGCGGAGCATGCGGGCATAGCTGATGACCATGGCCTTCTCCTCTACGGCGCGGATGGCGTCCTCGTCATCGGTGCCGAGATAGCGCGCGAGGGCGAGCTTCCAGAAGCGTTGGCCGACCTCGAAGGGGTAGCCGTGGAACTTGATGGTGCTGTCGGGGTCGATCTCGCCGAAGCCCACATACGCATTGTACATGGCACTCAGTTCGAGGATCGGGTGGCCGGTGGCGAGCGTATCCATGTCGATGAGGATGGTCTCGCCGTTCTGCACCATGACATTGCCGCCGTGGTAGTCGCCGTGCAGCAGTGTGAGGCTGTTCGGCAGGGCCTGCACGAGCGAGATGAGCTTATCATACTGCTCGGCAGGGATGTAGTCCTTCACGAATTTCGCCCAGCCGATCGCTTCGTTTTTCATCTCAGGGAAGTCGCCGGGCTCGGCCTGAATGGAGTGGATATGCTTGAGAGTGCCAACAAACAGGCGCACCGGCTCCTCGAGATGCTCCGGGTCGCGGATCATCATTTTGGAGATGGATGTGGCACTCAAAAGCTCGGAGCGCATGCCGTAGCCGTTTCCGACGCGCACGATGTCGTACGGAATGGCGGTGTTCATGCCGAGAACGAAGGCGGTGCGGGCATTTTTGCGCTCCTGCTCGATCTCGGGCAGAGCGTCGGGGTTGAAGAACACCTTGACGATTGTCTCCGGATCGTAGCGGTACACGATGCCGTTCGCGCCGCGGGCGATAAACTCGCAGCCGTCCACGGAAATGCGGCGGTACGCCTTCTCGATCTTCATCATGTCGGTGAAGCCGGTCATTTCGAAGACCTGATACACCTCGTCGGAGGCGTTGATGATGGCGAGCTTCGGCTCATCCTTGCGCAGGCGCATGATCACGCGCAGTCCGGCGCTCGAGATGTAGGCGAGGTCGTCCGCATCGATCACGGTGGGAAGGCCGGGGTTCGCAGCGCGGACTGCATGGATGTCCTCCTCCACGGCGGAGGCGTTCGTCGCGTCCACGCGTCCGGAGAGGGCGATATACAAAATGCCATTGCTGGTGCGGGATGTTACCTGCTCTGTCATAGTTTTGTCCTTCCTTATATTCGTTTTATTCGATGGTCAGAATGTCGGCAAAGCCGGTCATCTCCAGAATATCCATAATGCTCTCGCCGACGCCGATGAGCTTCATTGAGCCGCGTCGGTTCATTTTTTTCTGTGCCTCGAGCAGCACGCGCAGTCCGGCCGACGAAATGTAGGCCAGATCCGTCATGTCGAGCACGAGAGCCGTCACGTCCTTCGGCAGCTCTGCCACGAGCTTTTCGAGCTTGGGTGCGGTAATGGTGTCGAGGCGTCCTTCGAGACGGAGCGTCAGGGTCTCGTTTTTCTTATCTTGGGAAATCGTCATTTTGCCGTGCTCCCTTCTTCGAGATGTTTTGTCATGGTGAGGCGGTTTTCGCCGTTTACGCGGCTGTACGCCACGCTGTCCATGGTTTTCTTGATAATGAGGATGCCGAGGCCGCCGATGGGGCGATCCTCTGCGGAAAGCGTGATGTCGGGGTCGGACTTGGCCAGCGGGTTGAATGCTCCGCCGGAGTCGGAAACGATGAATGTGGCCGTATGCATATCCGGGTTGACGCCGCAGGAAATGCGCGCCGTGCCGCCCGGTTCCCGATAGGCGTAGCTTGCGATGTTGACGAAAAGCTCCTCCATCGCCACGCACACGGCGGTCTGCACTTTCATGGAGCAGCCGGCCTTTTCGAGTTCTTCCTCGATGAAGCCGAGCACTGCGGGGACATTTTCCGTTTTCGCTTCAAATGTGCGCTCCGTCATTGGGAGGGCTTTGCCGCGAAAATCAAGGAGAAACATGGTAATGTCGTCAAACTGCGGCGCACCGTCCGCAAATTTCTTGAGATCCTCCAGCAGTGCGCGGAGCATTCCGGTCGTGTCGGCGGAGGGATGACCGTTCAGGAAGACGCGCAGCCGCTCTTCGCCGTAGAGCTGCTCATGGGTGTCCGTCGTCTCGGTCACGCCGTCGGTATAGAGGAAGAGGCGGTCGCCGGGGTTGATGGTGAGCGTGTTCTGGCGATACACCATGTCGTCCATGCCGGCGAGAACGAAGCCCGTGCGGGCGCGGAGATATTCAAACTCTCCTTCGGCGCGCTTGAGGAGCGGCGGGTTGTGCCCGGCGTTCACATAGGTGAGCTTGCCGGTGGAAATTTCGAGCACGCCCATCCACGCCGTCACGAAGAGCCCGGCATCGTTGCCGTCGCACAAAAGCCGGTTTACGGTGGTGAACACCTCCGCCGGTTCCATGCCGAGCTGGGTGTAGTTTTTGATCATTGTTTTCGCAATGACCATGAAGAGCGCCGCGGGCACGCCCTTGCCCGATACATCCGCGGTAATGACGGCGAGCTTGTCCTCGCCGATCATGAAGAAGTCGTAGAAGTCGCCGCCGACCTCCTTGGCGGGATGCATTTCGGCGTAGAGGTCAAATTCGCCGCGCTCCGGGAACGGCGGGAAAATGCACGGGAGCATATGCGCCTGAATGTCGGAGGCGAGCGTGAGTTCGGCGTTGATACGCTCCTTTTCCGCCATCACGGTGCGCAGGTTCTTGATATAGCCGCTCAGGTCGCGCGTTACGGAAATGTACGAGCGCGCCAGATCGCCGACCTCGGTCGTGTCCTTGGAGTACATTTCGCACGCCCGGATCATCTCCTCGCGCTGCTCGTCCGTATGCTCGTTGCTGTAGTATTTTTTCGTGATGCGGGCGAGGTTTTCGATGGGGCGGGAGATCTTCTTCTCCGCAAAGCGCATGAAAGCGAGGGACATGGCGAGATAGATGTTCAGCGAGAAGGCTTGGAAAAGATATGTCCGGCCCCAGATGCTGATGGAAGTCTGCGCGCTGCCGTATTTATCCGTGAGATATACGGCTGCGCCGACAACGAGGCACAGGCACAGTCCTGTGCACAGCGAATAGAGGATCATCCGCTCGCCGATGGTAAAGCGGACGATCTTGTCGTGCTTGCCTTCGGTAATGTTCTTGAGCTTCTTATTGAGAAGGTGTCCGAGAATGAGGAGCGGTGCGCCGAAAATCAGTCCCGAATCGAAGCAGTTGAGGAACTGATAGAAATTATATACGGAAAGGAAGTTCGCAATATCAAAGGTGCGGGCGAGGATGGCACTGCAGATGACCGTCAGCACCGCATTGAATGCGAGCAGCAGGCAGAACTTCAGGAAACGCGAAACGCTGTTCAGCCGAAATTCGAGACCGCCGCGCTCGCTGTTGATGCGCCGCCAGAAATAATACGACGCCATGGCGTAGAGGACCTGCAGGAGGCTGTCGAAAATCGTATAGGAAATGCCGTAGCCTGCCGCAATGTCGCAGATGAAGTTGGCGACCGCGCAGCCGGCGGCTGCCGACCAGCCGAAGAGCATGCCGACCACCGGCGTGAGAGCCGCGGCCGGACGCATTTCCGTAAGATCCAGCTTGGCCAGCAGCACGCGGGCAGGCAGCGTGAAGAGGATAAAAAGCACAAGCGTGAGCACGAAGATAAGAAGCACTACGCTTTTTTTGTTGATTAGCTGCTTCATGGGTATTGCCCCCCTTTGCCGGTGGAGTATATTTATTTTACGATATTGACTGCCGATTTTCAAGGGTTGATTGCATAATGAAGTTGGACAGCTAAGAAAAAAATCCATAGTGATTTTCCCCTGCATGGTAGAATGAAGTTTGCACACAACATCTGCCAAGGGAGGGCAATCACTAT
>CAVGGQ010000066.1:0-10736 GCA_963628785.1 Oscillospiraceae bacterium
ATAGTGATTGCCCTCCCTTGGCAGATGTTGTGTGCAAACTTCATTCTACCATGCAGGGGAAAATCACTATGGATTTTTTTCTTAGCTGTCCAACTTCATTATGCAATCAACCTTATTCCGATTTTTTCTTTTAATGCAAATTTACGTTGATGCCGTTCACTTCCACGCCGCCGTCGGCGGGGATGAGGATGTAGGCGCGGCCGTCGATCTCGCGGGTCTCCACGAGATAGCTGTACTCGCTCGGGAGCGTGATCTTCACTTCCGGCGTGCTGACTTCGAATTTTTTGCTTTCTACGAGATTCTTCGGGTCGAGCGCGGCGTGGGCGCCGTAGCGTTTTTCGCACTCCCGCTCAAATTTTTCCGTTTTCTCGAGCGGCACGCCGTTGGTGCGCAGCACGCTCACCACATCGCGCGCCGTGATCTCCAGCGCATCGGGGTCACGGCTTTCTTTATGCTCGAGGATGCGGCTGCATATGTCCTCGTGTACAGCTTGCACCACGTCGAAGCTGCAGTCGTTCTCCAGAGTTTCGGCGAGCGTTTCGGCGAAGTTCTCCTTCTGCTCGGCGGCGGACATCGGCGGTTCCACGCGGAAAAGCCCGTCGATGAGCTCGGGATGGATCTCGGCAGTGTCGTGGCTGTAGTAGAGCACATCGTAAATGTTCGCGCGGCGGTCGTCGAACGCCGGAAACACAAAGCCGAGTGCCGGAGCGGCGACCGTCTGGCCGGATGAGGTGCCGCGGAACGCGCTCTCCTCGGCAAAATACCGCAGAGCCGCCGTGCTGTCCTTCACCGGGCAGATCGAGCACACGAAGAAGCGAAGCACTTCGTCCGAGCTCTCGTCCGGGGCGTTATCCTTATGATGGCTCGGTACATCGTACGCATCGCCTGCGAGCAGGATGAGATAGTTCTCGCCCTGCATGTCGAGCGCGGTAATGATGCGCTCGAAAAGGTCGCGGCGGGCTTTCTCGTCCGAGCAGGCGCACTCGCGCAGCGTCTGCAGGAGAGCATGTTCGTCACTTTTCTCGGCTACCTGCTCATTGCGGAACGGCACGGAGATGAGGTTGCGTCCGAGCGTGCCGGAGAGCGTTTTCTTGAGGAGCGAAAGGTACATCTCCTGCTCCTCCTTGGAGACCATGCCGAGCGAAGTATCCGTCTCGGCGACGACCTCGCGCGCGGCGTTGACAAAGCAGCCGTATATGTGGGTGATGCCGCTGTGGTCGCTCTTGAAACGGCGGCGAAGTTCGTTGAGTTCTTTTTGATTCATGGTGTTGTTCCTTTACCTGATATTAGGGGATAACAGCTGCATTGCCCGTTTTGCAATGCTACTGTTTTAGGGCAACACCGCACAATATCGTCTGCGGCGCTTTGCGGAAATATTGCTCCCGCATTTCGTTGCATTTCCTTGCAATACACAAAGTATTGCAAGGAAATGCGCCTCATTTGGGGGCAAAATTTGCTCGCAAATTGCTCTTGCCGAATTATGCGGTATTGCCTTAGAAAATGAAAACCTGAGCGCCGTAGGTAATGACGGACACGATGACGGCGGCAATGCACACGCCCATCGCGATGGCGGGGAAGGCACGCTTTAAGCGCATATCCATCATTGCGGCGACGAGAGCGCCCGTCCATGCGCCCGTGCCGGGCAGCGGGATGGCTACGAAAATTGCGAGGCCCCAGAAGGCGTACCGTTCGACCTTGGCGCGGTTCTTCTCGGCGCGCGCTTCCAGACGGTTCACCAGGCCGTTGAGCTTCGGCATATGTGCGCGCATCCACGCGAAGATCTTCCGGATGAAGAGGATGATGAACGGCACCGGCAGAAGGTTGCCGCAGATCGCCGCCAAAATTGATGTCCAGATGCTCAGTCCGCGCACAACGCCGAACGGGATCGCACCGCGCAGCTCAATGACCGGCACCATGGCCACAAGAAATGTCAGGAGTAAGTCTTTCATGTCAATCTGCCTTTCGTAGGCTTGCGATTTTATCTTTGGCTTTCCCGATCATCTCCGTGACTTTCGTCTGCAGGCGGTACATCACGCTCATCACCGGCCACGCGAGCAGTGCGAACACGGCAAGGACAAGGATGCTGAGAAAATCGAGCGTCACGAGATTGAATATACTCTTGAGGAACAGAAAACTCACAACGAAGCCGACTGCCATCGTGCAGAGCATGGCGAGGCGGAGCTTTCCGAGGGGCTTGGCCGTCTGATAGACCATCATAAGGCCGACGACGCCCATCACGCCGGTGCATATGGTGCTCATGGCGGAGTCATCGAGCCCGGCTGCCAGATAGAAAAGCATCACGCCGCCGCCGAGGAGAATGTCGGTAAGCGCGGCGGGCAGCGCGCGGTGCACCGCATTTTTGAGGAATTTTCCGCGCACAATCGAGCGGTTCGGCTCCATGGCAAGCACAAAGGCCGGGATGCCGATGGTCATGCAGTTGACGAGGCCGAGCTGCGCGGGTGCGAGCGGATAGGGCAGGATAAATATAAGGCTGATAATCGCCATCGCGAGGGAAAACATATTCTTCACGAAATAGAGCGATGCCGAGCGCTCGATGTTGTTGATAACGCGCCGCCCTTCGGTGACGACATTCGGGAGCGAGGCAAAGTTGGAGTCTGTGAGGACGATCTGCGACACCTGACAGGCGACATCGCTGCCGGATGCCACGGCGATGGAGCAGTCCGCTTCCTTAAGGGCGAGCACATCGTTCACGCCGTCGCCGGTCATGGCCACGGTGTGTCCCTGCTTTTTGAGGGCAAGCACGAGCCGCCGCTTCATCTCCGGCGTGACGCGGCCGAACACGATGCACTTGCGTGCCGCTTCCTCGACCTGTTCGTCGGTGTCAAGCATGCGGGCGTCAATGCTGCGCTCCGCTCCGGGGATGCCGGCGCGGTGGGCCACTTCCGAGACCGTAAGCGGGCTGTCGCCCGAGATAACGCGCACTGATACGCCTTCGCGCGCAAAGTACGCAAATGTCTCCGGCGCTTCGGCGCGGATCTTGTTGGAGAGGAGGATGAGGGCGATCGGCAGAATATCCGCCGTAAGAGCCTCATCGGTGAGCTGACCATCGTACCAGGCGAGGAGCAGCACGCGGCAGCCCTTTGCAGAGTAGGCGTCGATCTTGTCGCGATATTCGCCGATGCGCTCGCCGAGGATGACCTCCGGTGCGCCGAGAATGTACGTCTCATCCTCGTGGAACGAAACGCCGCCGTACTTTTTTGCGCTCGTAAAGGGGAGCGCGGCGATGGCACACTGCGTCGCTTCGCCGGTGAAGAACCTGCGGAGCGACGCCATGGTGTCATTGTCGCCGCGCATGGCCGCGCAATAATCCGCCATGATCATGTGGATGTCGTCGTCAATGAAGCGGTCGGGGCAGAGCGGCACGATGTCCTCGACGATCATTTTGTTTTCGGTGACGGTGCCGGTCTTGTCCACGCAGAGCGTATCCACGCGTGCGAGCGTTTCGATGCAGTCCATCTCGCGGCACATGGTCTTTTTCTGTGCCAGACGCAGCACGCCCGCCACCAGTGCGAGGCTTGTGAGAAGATACACGCCCTCCGGGATCATGCCGACGATCGCGCCAACCGTGGATGTGACGCCGGTGGAAATGTCGCGCTCAAGCCAGAGCACTTCCTTGATGACGAGCAGCACGCCCAACGGAATGATGCCGATGCCGATCCATTTGACGAGGTCGCTCAGGGATTTCATCATGCCCTTAGAGCGGCGTTTTTTCTGCGCTTTGGCGTCGTTGGTAAGGCGGTTCACGAAGGAGTCCGCGCCGACGGCGGTCAGCCGCGCATAGCACATTCCGGACACGAGAAAGCTCCCCGAGAGGAGTTCATCGCCCGGGCCTTTTTTTATCTCGTCCGCTTCGCCGGTAACGAGCGCTTCGTTCACAAGACATTCGCCCTCCGTCACCACGGCGTCGGCACAGACCTGAGCACCGGAGAGGAAGAGCACAATGTCATCGCGCACGAGCTCGGCCGTATCCACACGGCGCTCGCGTCCTTCGCGGACGACGGAGCATTTCGGTGCATTCAGAATATGCAGCGCGTCGAGCGCCTTTTTGCTGCGAAGCTCCTGCATGATGCCGATGACTGCATTGATAATGACGACCACCATGAACGAAAGGTTCAGGATCGACGCTCTCACGGCGACAAGACACACGGCGAGCACGAGGAACACAAGGTTAAAATATGTAAGGAGGTTTTCCCGAACGATCTGTCCGGTCGTGCGTGTGGGCGGCTCTACCGGAAGATTGGCCCACCCCTCATCGGCGCGCTCGGCGGCCTCCGCTTCGGTAAGTCCCTCATGCGGCGCCGCTTCCCGAACCGCGATCTCCCGCCGAACCGGCTCTTCTTCGGTTTTTTTACGGATGAGCTCCCAAGCCATACCGCTTTCCTCCAAAATTCGCAATGAATACAGTATAACAGCTTTTTCCGATTTTTCAACGGATATTATCTTAAGGCAACACCGCACAATGTCATCTGCGGCGCTTTGCGGATCTTTTTTGCCGACTCCGCGTCATCAAACCTTGCAATACACAAAGTATGGCTGCGGTTTTCTTCCTTGATTCGGCAAAAAATTTCTCGCAAATCGCTCTTTCCGAATTATGCGGTATTGCCTTAATAATATATTAAGAGGGGGAGCAAATGACTCCCCCTCTTATGTGCCTGTCAAAAAACCGCGATGTTCGCGCCCCAAGACGCGAACGAACCGGTAAGGAAACCTCGCAGAGTTTGCGCCCGCAGGCGCAAATAAAATGGGATCATTTTCTTCGGCGACATGTGCGCTGAAGAAAATCCCGCTTGCGGAGCGGAGTGCATCCCCTCAAACGAGAGCCCGGCGAAGCGGGTCTCGTTTGAAGTCATTCGACATCGTAGACTGTTTCCGTGCCGTCGGGCCGGACGAGCGTGTAGACGGTGAAGCCATCGTACGGGAGGGTGCCGTCCTGGCCGCCGCTCACGAGGCAGCTTGAGGCGTATTCGGCTTCGCCCGTGGGCTCGCCGATGGCGTCGTAGAGGTCCTGCACGGGGTGGTCGACGAGGCTGAGGGCGATGGCTTTCAGGTCCTCTTCTTTGGTCTCCGCCGGGGCGGCTTCGGTCTCGGCGGTCTCGGCAGTCTCGGTGGGAGCTTCCGTTGCAGCCGGCGCGTCCGTGGCGGCCGGTGTTTCCGTGGCGGCAGACTCGGCATTCGATCCGCCGCAGCCGACCAGCGCAAGCGCGAAGAGTGCGGCAAGCAGCAGAGCAGTCATTTTTTTCATGTTGGTTGATCTCCTTTGAAATTATTCTATGGCATAGACGGCGGAGAGGCACACAAGGTTCCCTCCGGTCGATGCATATACGGCATGGATCTTCATCCTCTCCGGAAGAGAGACGATGGCTCCGCCCGGCCGCGGCACGGCTTCATAGAGCGTGTCGCCGCAGAGGACATACACATTGGAATCGTCATCGGGCATCGCGCCGTCCCATTCGACGGCAAAGAGCGTTTGACCGTCCTTCGTTTCGGCACTTGTGATGCGAACCGTGCCGGTGCCCTCCGCAGCATCGGAAACGAGCGAAATGTCCCGCTCCGGTGCAGAAGCGGCGGAATCGTACTCGATGAGATAGCGGAGGTTCCGTTCCACCAGCTCGATCATCAGCGTGCCGCCGTCCGGGAGCGATGCGGCGGTATAGTCGTTTTTGCGCGAGAATTCGGCGCTTGCGAAACTCTCGGCCAAGAAAGGATACAGATTCCGTCCGAAGGAATCGCGGTAGCAGAGAAGCGTCCCCTCCCCCGCCGCGCTCTCCGTCGTGATGGTCACGCGGTCGGCGTTCTCGGTGTTGGCGGTGAAGGTAAAGCCGGGCGCATACGCGAAGTCTTCCTCCCTCCCGCGCCCCGCCGGGTACAGCATTTCATAGAGGTCGCCGCGGTGCGGCGTGCCTTCGGATACGGTTTCGGAAAAATAATCGCTCTCGCGGCCGAGAGAGGCGAGCAGGGCGTCCGCCACCAGAGCCGCGCCGCGCGCGTTCCAGTGGCTGTCGGTGCGGAAGTAGAGTGTTTCCTCCTGCGCGGCAAATGTATCGCGCAAATCGAGATACGACACGCCCATCGCATCAAGTGCAGCATAGAGCGCGTCGGCATTGGATGTGCCGTCGAGGCGGGTGAGTGCGGGCATATGCTCGCCGTAGAGCGTATTTTTGTTCGGCGCGATCGCGAAGAGGAAGCTGCCGCCGCGGCTCTCCGCGTACTCCCGCAGCAGAAAGAGCGTCCGCGCCGCGCAGTAGATCTCGCGCTCGCTCATGGGCGATGCGCCGGTATAGTCATCGCGCGTCGGCGAATAGTAGAGCCAGCCATCGCTGCCGAGGAGGACATTTTCGGCCGTAGATGTGTGAAAGAGTGCGGCGTTGATCCGGGTCCACGCCGTGATGCACTCGAGACGGAGCGAAAAGCGGCCGTTCACATAGTCCGCGGTGTCGGTGAGGAAGTCGTCATTGAGTGCGCCGTCCGTGAGAAGCTCCGGCGCAGTGGGCAGAATCTCGTTGGCCGCCGCCTCCGAGCCGCCCGTGAGCACGAGACCGACGCCCGGAATGAGGCACGCGATGAGGAAAAGCGCCGCAAAAATGCGGGAGAGAGTTTTTTTCATTTTCTTTCCCTCCCCTTAAAACTGCTGGTAGATGAACGGCGAGAAGCCGCCGCCGGAAAGGGCAAGCACGGCAAGCACAAGTCCCGACAGCGCGAGGATGTTCCGCACGATCTCCCACCATGCTTTTCCCTCCAGCCGCTTCGTGACGGCGGGAACTGCGGGCATGGAGAAGAGAATGCCTGCGCAGAGCGCCGCGATGCGGGAGCCGGTGAGGATCTCTTCTGCCGCAAGCACGCCCACCGTGCCCGCTCCCGTGAACGAGAACATGCGGGAGACGATCTGGAAGCCTTCTTCCGGCGTCGATGCGCGGAACATGGCAAAGCCGAGAATGACCGCGAGGAGCGTGTAGATGCGCAGTGCGAGCCGTCCGGCTTTCTTTTTCCGCAGGCGTTCGATGGGCTTTTTCAAAAGCCCTTCGCCGGAGACGAGCACGCCGTGCCACATGCCCCAGAGGATGTATGTCCACCCCGCGCCGTGCCAAAGGCCGGTGCAGAAGAAAACGATGAGCTTGTTGCGGACGGTCGCCCACTTCCCGCGCCGGCTGCCGCCAAGCGGGATGTAAATGTATTCTACGAACCAGCGGTTGAGCGTCATGTGCCAGCGGCGCCAGAATTCGCTCACCGTGTCGGAAATGTACGGATAATCGAAGTTTTCCGGGAACACAAAGCCGAAAAGCTTCCCAACACCGATGGCCATATCGCTGTAGCCGGAGAAATCGAAGAAGATCTGCAGGCAGTAGCTCACCGCGCCGAGCCACGCAAGACCCATGCCGAGAGCATCGGAGTCAAGCGCATATACGGCGTTCGCGACCGCGGCTGCGCTCTCCGCCAAAAGGAGCTTTTTCAATAGGCCTCGCACCAGGCGCCGCAGCCCCTCCGCCGTCATTTCGGGCGATGTGGGGTGGTCATCGAGCTGCGCCGCGACATCCTGCCAGCGGACGATAGGGCCGGCGATCATGCGCGGGAAAAAGGCAAGATAGAGGAAGAGCGTATCCGCACGGCGGCAGACGCGCGTTTCGTCACGGCAGACATCAACGAGATACGAGATGCCGTGAAATGTGAAAAACGATATGCCGAGCGGCAGGGCGAGCGACGAGAAAAATGTCGGAAGGCCGAGCGTTTCGAGGATAAACGCGAGATATTTATAATATCCGAGCAGCAGAACATTGCCGCCCACAGCGACGCCGCACAGGAGCTTCCGCCGCTTCGCGTACCGCGCCGTGAGCAGACCGAAAACATAGTCCCATAAAAAGGCCGCCAGCAGCACGGGAAGCTGCGCGAGTCCCCCGAACCCGTAGAAGACCGCACTCGCAACGGCCAGAAAAACATTCCGCGTCCGCCGCCCCGGCATCACCCGATACAGCAAAAACGCCGCCGGGAAAAACAAGAACAAAAACGCCGCCGTATTAAACGCCATCGGTGCAGTACCTCCTTCCCGTCATTCGGCAAATCAAAGTTATTATAACGGATTTTTGCAGAGAGTGCAAGACAGAGCTTTGGAGATGATGTGCACTTACAGATTTCATATATTGTACGCAGGGAATTCACGATTTTTCCATAGATTTTCAGTTTTGTCGGTGGTATAATTTAAATGCAATAAGAAGTTCACCTGTGTTCATCGGAAAGGAGTTTATACAAATGGCAAACGAAAAGGTTCAGGAAATCGTAGCAAAAATCAAGGAACTGGTTCATCGCGGCAATGTGTCCCGCATTGTTGTGCGCAAGGGCGAACAGGAGCTTTTGAACATCCCCGTAAACGCCGGCATCGTCGGCGGCATCGTGGCGGTGTCGTCCACCAAGTGGGTGCTGCTTGCGGGCATTCTCGCCACCATCGGCTTCGGCTGCTGTGTGGAGATCGTCCGCACGGACGGGCAGATCGTCAATGTGATGGACGAGGAGACCGGCAAGCAGATCCGCTGCACGGCCCAGAACGCCGTCAACGGCGTGAAGGACGCGCTGCACTTTGAGCAGGTCGTCGATGAAACGACCGAGGATGTGCAGGACCCCGTTGAGGAAGTTCCCTTTGAGGAAACGAATACCGAAGAGCCTGCCGAAGACCATACCGAAGAATAAATGTCCGAAAGACAAATATCGGGAGGAGCCGCGAAAAAGGCTCCTCCCGATGTTGCCTTTACAGAAGTGTTTCGTCGTAGTGGGCGCGGACGCCGCCGATGAATTTGGGGCGGGTGCGGGCGGCGACGATCATGGTCTCGCCGATGGTGTGGTTGTCAAGCCGCAACGGTACGGCGACTTTCTTGAGATGCATGCCGATGAGCGTAAAGCCGATGTCCATGCCTGCATCTGCTTTGATCTCCTCGAGCGCGACGGGATCTCGGAACCCGCTGTATGCCTGTGTGGCGAGCGAGCCGCCCGCCTTCGGCTGCGGGACTACATTCACGGGCTCCGCATTGGGCACGGCCGCGTGCTCGGTAATGATGGCGCGGTTTAAATGCTCGCAGCACTGCACGGCGAGATAAATGCCGCGGCTTTCGGTGACCTCATGCAGGGCGCGGAAGATCTCTCCCGCCACTTCGTAATTCGAGTTTGTGCCGATGCGTGAGCCGACGACCTCGCTCGTGGAGCAGCCCACGACCAAGATATTGCCCGCTTTCAGCTTGGCCTTTTCGCACAGCTCTTCCGCAGCCGCGTGTGTTTCTTCGTAAATCGTCATGATCGTTCTCCTCTCAGCGGATGGTTTTGATTATATCGGTCTTTTCAAAAGTTTTCAAGAGGGCGATGCCGAGGATCAGTCCGGCGGCCCCCTGCACGGCATTGGTGGGGATGTTCGCCGCCGATGGCACCGCGCCGTAGAGAATGCTCTCAAAGAGAAAGTATCCGAGCACCATTTCCGTCTCGGCAAGAACGCCCGAGAGGATGCGGGCCGGACGCGCTCCGCGCCGTTCTTCCAACCGCCGATAGGCATAAATCGCGATGACGGCCATTGTGCCTTTGATCACGAAAGTCGCGGGAACATACGCCGCGTACCCGGAGAAGAGATCTGCGAGTGCGCTCCCGAGCCCCGCCGCGAGGAAGGCATATCCCGGCGGAAGCATCCAGCCCGCGAGCAGCACCATGCAGTCGCCGAGATTCAGATACCCCTTCACTGGGGAAGGAATTCTTATGATCATGGTCGCCACGCATGTCAGAGATGCCAGCATCGCGGCAGATACCAGAGTTTTTGTTTTGCCGTTCATAACATATCGCTCCCGATTCGGTCATTTATTGCAGAGTATAAACGGCAAGCTGGCTATATTCAATTACCAGCTTGAGATTGTTTTATACGACCAGTTCGGTGCAGACAATGCCCTTGCCGTTTCCCGAAACGGCGTGATATAATGGCGACGGGAAGGAGGCGGATGAGTTGGTATACAAACATTCTTATGCTTCGCCGCTCGGGGCGATCACGCTGGCTTGTGACGGGGAGGCGATCGTCGGGCTTTGGTTTGACGGGCAGCGGCATTTCGGGAGCGTTCTGCCCGAGGATGCCGAGCCGGGGGAGCATCCGCTTTTTGCGGAGGCAAAGCGATGGCTCGATATCTATTTTTCGGGACGTGAGCCGGATTTTCTTCCTCCGCTCCTTTATAGTTCCACACCGTTTCGCAAAGCGGTCTGCGACATTATGCTGACCATTCCCTACGGCAGGACGATGACCTACGGCGAGATTGCCGAGCGCATCGCCGATGAGAAGGGCATCGCAAAAATGTCCGCACAGGCCGTCGGCGGAGCGGTCGGGCACAACCCCATTTCCCTCATGATCCCCTGCCACCGCGTTGTCGGGACGAACGGCTCTCTCACGGGTTACGGCGGCGGCATAGAGTGCAAAGTGAAGCTCCTCAAACTGGAGGGTGCGGATATGAGCCGCCTTTTCATTCCGAAAAAGGGTACGGCGCTCTGAACATATCGCAAAGGTAACGGTGCAGCTCGGATTTCGGGCTGCACTGTATAATTTCCGAGCACATCTTTATCGTCCACTTCGCGGTTTAGCTATCCGACTTTTGTCATAAAGTGAAATATTATTTTTATTTTGTCGTATATACTTGACATTTAGCTATTCGCAGATTATAATGAAGCCATCTTAAACAGGGACGGAATGCGTCCGGGAGGTTTTTATG
>CAVGGQ010000067.1:0-10657 GCA_963628785.1 Oscillospiraceae bacterium
CATTATTCTATAAAATCCCCGCCGAATTGAGAAGTCTGCAATGTGCAGGATATGCGTTCCCCCAACCCGTTCATTCTCTCGGCTCGAGCCTTATTTTCGCAGAACGGCTTTGCCCATGTAGGACCAGGTTTCTTTGTGACCGCCGGTTAGGACGGCGCGGCGGCAGCCTGGTACGTTCCAGCAGAGCGTACCGAAAAGGGCGTTCACGCCGAAATCGAACCAGAGCGGCGTCATCGGGACGCTCGGCCCGCTCAGCGCGACGATCTCGGCATTTTTGCAAAGCTCGAGCAGGTGCGGCATCGTGCCGTTCGTGAGCGCCATGCCGGTGATGACGACGATCTCGCTCTCGGGGAGAAGTCGGTCCTCCTCCCGTTCCGGCAGGTCGCCGGGATGCGGGTCTTTCTCGAATACGCGCAGCTCGCGCATGCCGCGCAGCTTCTCGCCGCCGTGAAAGTGTCCGACGGTGGACACGAGCCTGCCGCTGCATTCCGGTTCCAGCGTGCGGAACGCGTCGCCGAGATCGATCTCCGGCGGGTAGAGCGTTACACCGAGCGACTTGAGCGTGCTGCGTCGGTTAAACCAGACGTTGATCGCCGCGCATCCGAGTGCCGCCTCCTGCATATCCTCGGAGCGGATCCGGGCCGCAAGATCGCGCAGCGGACGGCCCGTCCACGCATCATAAACGGCCGCACCGCTGTACGGCGTCTTGTCCGGCAACGGGATCGATGCGAGCCCCGCACCGCCCTCCGCTTCTGCATATGCCTGATATTGTCCGCGAACGGCCGTTATTACGCGCGCGTCCGAAGGTATGCGGTCAATAAGAGCATCGTAGAGATTCATATATCGCTTGCCTTTCCGTTTGATTTCGGGTATAATACTTCGGTATTTCATTCATTATACAGGGATTTTCAAAGAATCACAAGTCGGAGGCTTATTTTATGCGCACAATTTTTTCCAAGCTCCTCTATGAAGTCGAAAAGGGCAACAATGTAATGATCGTCACCGTCATTGCCGACAACGGCAGTGCCCCGCGCGGCGCGGGCGCTGCGATGCTCGTCGGCGCAGACGGGCGCATCATCGGCACCATCGGCGGCGGCTCGGTGGAATTCCGCTCCGAGCGCATGGCCGTGGAGATGCTTGCGCGCGGCGAGAGTGCCGTGCATGACTTCTGCCTTCACCCGAACAATGCGGAGGACATCGGCATGCAGTGCGGCGGTGATGTGACCGTATTTTTCCAGTTCGTGGACGCGCAGGATATGCGCTGGAGCCTGCTCGCGGGCGCGGTGTGCGACCGAATCGAAGCAGATAAACCCGGCTGGCTGATTCGCCCGCTCGACGGCGGAGTGCCGAGCTTGTACGGCGAGGAGGGCATCCTATGCGGCGATGAAGTGCCGGAAGAGGAGCGCTCCCGCCTGTGCACCGGCTGCTGCATCGTTACGAAAAAGTATTCTGCCGAGCCGCTGCCGCGCTTCAACCGCGTCGTGATTTTCGGCGGCGGTCACATTGCCCACTCACTAACGCCTCTGCTCGGCACAGTCGACTTCCGCTGCATCGTGCTCGACAACCGCCCGACGTTTATCGACAAATCGCTCTTCCCCGGCGCGGAGGACGTGCGGCTGTGCAACTATACGAACATTGCCGAGTCCGTCACGATCACGCGAGAGGATTATGTGGTCGTCATGACGAACGGCCATTCCGGCGACCTCATCATCGAAGATCAGGTGCTCCGTATCCCGCACGCCTATCTCGGCGTTGTCGGCTCGCGCAGTAAGATCGCCTATGTGAACAAAACGCTCATGGAGCGCGGCATCCCGGAAGAAGCTCTTCACGGTATCCACACGCCCATCGGCACCCCCATCAAGGCTGTCACGCCGGCGGAGATCGCCGTGAGCATCCTCGGCGAGCTCATCCTCTGCCGTGCCGAGATCCGCGAAAACGGCCTCCCCGAACACCACCCCTGTCCGGTCCACTGATCCTTCCGCATGGCCTTATATAACAAGGCTCTATGTCAATAGTTGGATAGAGCAAATAACAAAGATCTGAGAGAAGAGAGTGTACGGAGAGCCGTGCACTCTCTTGTTTAGTAGGAAGGATCGCAATGAAGTATAGAGCATACAGAGCCCTTTCCGGTGGTGTATAGCAACTTCATCTTAAAGGATCTTTCTGTTATGCTCTGCTTTTATTTTCCGATAATGAAAATGTTGGGTGCAGCGCATTATCTCGGTTCGCTACCCCAACATTTATTATAGAACCCTTTTTATCGCATGCGCATCGGCACATATTCCTTCTTGTTTATGGCGGAGCGGTAGGCGGGGCGGATGATGCGCCCGCCGCTTACGACCTCTTCAATGCGGTGCGCACACCAGCCGGCGATGCGCGCCATGGCAAAGAGCGGAGTATAAAGGTCGGACGGTATGCCGAGCATGGCATATACCATGCCCGAGTAGAGATCCACGTTCGCACACATGGGAATGAGCTTCCCCGTGCGCTCCGTGAGGAGCGGAATGCCGACTCTTTCCACGGCCTCCGTCAGGTCAAAATCAAATTTCATGCCTTTCGCCTCGGCCATCGAACGGGCATATTTCCGCAGCGTGACCGCTCGCGGATCACTCATAGTGTACACGGCGTGGCCCAGACCGTATATTTTTCCGGAGCGGTCTCCCGCCTCTTTGTTCAGAAGCTTGGTAAGATAGGCGCGCACCTCGTCATCGTCGTTCGGATCGCTCACATTCTGGCTGATATAGCCCATCATTTCCATGACCTTCGCGTTGGCACCGCCGTGAAGCGGGCCCTTCAGCGCGCCGACGGCGGCTGCAATGGCACTGTAGGTATCGGTCCCCGAGGAGGAAAGCGTTCGGCAGGCGAAAGCGGAGTTGTTGCCGCCGCCGTGCTCCGCATGCAGTATCAGCACCAGATCGAGGAGCCGCGCTTCCTCGGGCGTATAGCTCTTATCTTCGCGAACCATGCGCAGGAAGTTTTCCGCAACGGACAGATCCGGCTTGGGATTATGGATATACAGAGACTGATCGTCGAATATATGCCGCTTGACCGCGTAGGCATCGGCTACGATCGTCGGGAATCGTCCGATGAGCTCAATGAACTGCCGCACCAGATTTTCGATGGAGATGTCATCGGGCGTCTCGTCGTACGAGTAGAGTGCCAGAACGCTGCGCTCCAGCTTGTTCATTACGTTTTTCGACGGCGCTTTAAGGATCATATCCTCGAAAAAGCCGTCCGGCAGCTTGTGCGCGCTCGAGAGCACGGTGTTGAACTGTGTAAACTGCGCCTCGGTCGGGAGCTTTCCGAAGAGCAGAAGGTACACGACCTCCTCGTATCCGAGCGTTCCTTCGGCCTGATGGCTTTCGACAATGTCCAGCACGTCGATGCCCCGATAGTACAGCTCGCCCGGCATGGGGACGCGCTCGCCGTCGCGCATGTAATAGCCCTGAACGCTGCCGATGCGCGTGACGCCGGCCATAACACCCGTGCCGTCCGCGTTTCGCAGACCGCGTTTGACGGCATCGCCCGCATAATGGCGCGCATCGATGGCGTATTCCCTCTGCAGCTTGTCGCAGAGCGACTCCACATATCCCTTCAAAACCGCTTTGTTTTCATTCATGGCCAATGCATCCCCTTTTCCGGAATTCTTGCAGTCAGTATATAGGAATTCTCCAAAATTTGCAAGTATCAATTATTTCTTATGCAAATCATACGGCAAAAATGCGACTATATCCGCGATGTATGTGCTGTTTGTGCAAGATTTATTTTTCTTCTTGCATTTTTGACAATTTCACGATAGTATGTCAGTATCGCATGAACAACTATTTCCGATCGAGGTGCGGCCATGATTACTCTTCATAACTCCCCGACAATGATAAAGGACGGTGCGCCCGTCTGTTCCCCCGTTGACGAAGCGTCCCTGAACGCCGGACGCGAAAAGACCATGGCCTATCGGATTCTTCGCAGCCACAGCCGTTCGGGCTGCGCCGATAAGGTTGCCGTGAAGTTTGACAGTCTGATCTCGCACGACATTACCTATGTCGGCATCATCCAGACCGCCGTTGCCAGCGGCCTCCGGGAATTTCCCATGCCGTACGCTCTTACCAACTGCCATAACAGCCTCTGCACCGTCGGCGGTACCATCAATGAGGATGACCATATTTTCGGCCATAGTGCGGCGGTAAAATTCGGTGGCATCTATGTTCCCGCCAATATGGCCGTGATCCACCAGTATACCCGCGAGGAGTTGGCCGGATGCGGTCGAATGATCCTCGGCTCCGACAGTCACACGCGCTACGGCGCGCTGGGCGCCATGGGCATCGGCGAAGGCGGACCGGAGCTCGTAAAGCAGCTGCTGGGAGAGACCTGGGAGAACAGCGCCCCGCCGGTCATCCTCGTCCGGCTCACCGGCACGCCAAAGCGCGGCGTCGGCCCGCATGATGTTGCCATTGCCCTGTGCGGTGCGGTGTATAAAAACGGCTTTGTGAAAAACAAGGTGCTGGAATTTGCCGGCCCCGGCATCGCCGCACTGCCGGTGGACTACCGCATCGGCATCGATGTGATGACAACGGAGACAGCCTGCCTTTCGTCGATCTGGGAGACGGACGAGAAAATTCTGGAATACTACACCGTCCACGGACGGCCGGACGCCTATAAGCGCCTTTCGGTTCCCGACGGCGCATGCTATGACGGCATGATCGAGATCGACCTCTCCTCCGTCGAGCCGATGGCCGCCCTGCCGTATCACCCCTCCGAGGCGGTGACGATCTGGGAGCTCCGGGAAAACGCCGGCGACATTTTCCGCGAGGTGGAGAAGCGAACCGAAAAGCAGTTCGGCGGAAAGGTAAAGCTCAACCTCACCGGCAAGCTGGTCAACGGTCAAATCGTGGTGGATCAGGGTGTGATCGCCGGCTGTTCCGGCGGAATGTTCGACAATATCGCGGAGGTTGCGGCCATTCTGGACGGACAGGGCATCGGCTCCGGCGTCTTCTCTCTGTCGGTATATCCTCCGAGCATCCCCGTGAATATGGAGCTTCTGAAAAGCGGCATCGCGCACCGGCTGCTCTCCTCGGGCGCTGTGCTCAAGCCCTGCTTCTGCGGCCCGTGCTTCGGCGCGGGTGACGTGCCCGGCAACAACGGCCTCTCCGTACGCCACACGACACGCAACTTCCCGAACCGCGAGGGCTCAAAGCCCGGCGACGGTCAGATCGCCGCCGTCATGCTGATGGACGCCCGTTCCATTGCGGCCACGGCGCGAAACCACGGCGTACTCACTGCCGCAACGGAGATCGACTATGAGCCGTATCCGGCCTTCGAACGTGAATATGACAGGAGCAGCTATGACCGCCGCGTTTACAGCGGCTTCGGTCGTCCCGATGCCTCCGCAGAACTGAAATACGGTCCGAATATCGTCGCCTGGCCGAAAATTCCCGGCCTGTCCGAGCATCTTCTGCTGCGCCTGGCGGCGGTGATGCACGACCCGGTCACCACAACGGACGAGCTCATCCCCTCCGGGGAAACCAGCAGCTACCGTTCCAATCCGCTCAGGCTCGCCTCATTTGCCCTTTCGCGCCGCGAGCCGGAGTATGTCGCACGCGCGAAGGCCGTGCAGGCCATGGAAGCCGACCGCGCGGCAGGAAGACCCGGTGCGGAAGTCATCTCCGTCATGGAGAAATTCGGCGCGTCCGATAAGCTGAACTCCACGCTCCTCGGCTCTGCCATATTCTGCGAAAAGCCCGGCGACGGTTCCGCCCGAGAGCAGGCGGCTTCCTGCCAGCGCGTACTCGGCGGCTGTGCCAACATCTGCCGCGAATATGCCACGAAGCGTTACCGCTCCAACTGCGTGAACTGGGGCATGCTGCCCTTTACCATCGCTCCGGAAACCGCCTTTGACTATGCCCCCAGCGACTGGCTGTACATTCCGGACATTCTCGCATCCGTCCGAAGCGGTGCCGACCGCGTCACGGCGTGGGTGCTGTCCGGCGGTGAAAAGCATCCGATCGAGCTGCTCCTTCCGAACTTCACGCCCGAGGAGCGCGAGCTCGTGATTGACGGCTGCCTTATGAACCGATACGCAAAACGCAATTCCGTAAAGTGAGGGCTTCGGCATGGAAAACACGAAAATCAAAATGAGCGTCCCGATCGTGGAGATGGACGGCGACGAAATGACCCGCATTCTGTGGAAGATGATCAAGGATGAGCTGATCCTTCCGTTTGTGGAGCTCAACACCGAATACTACGACCTCGGGCTGGCCAACCGTGACGCAACCGACGACCAAATCACCGTCGACGCGGCCAACGCCATCAGAGAATACCACGTCGGCGTGAAGTGTGCCACGATTACCCCGAACGCCCAGCGCATGGAGGAGTATCGGCTCCGGAAGATGTGGAAAAGCCCCAACGGCACCATCCGCGGCATTCTGGACGGAACGGTCTTCCGCACACCGATCCTCTGCGGCAAAATAAAGCCTTACATCCCCGGATGGACACGCCCCATCACCGTCGCGCGCCACAGCTTCGGCGACCTCTATAAGGATACGGAATTCCGCATCCCCGGCCCCGGAAAGGCCGAACTGCTCTTTACTGGAGCGGACGGCAGGGTCATTCGCGAGACCATATATGATTTCGAAGGACCCGGCGTTCTGCAGGGCTGCTTCAACAAGGATTCCTCCATCGAATCCTTTGCCCGCGCCTGCTTTGAATACGCGCTGAGCGCCGGACAGGATCTCTGGTTTTCCGCCAAGGACACCATCATGAAAAAATACGACGCCATATTCAAGGACGCCTTTCAGACGCTCTACGATACGGAATACAAACCGCGCTTTGAAGAGAAGGGCATCACCTACTCCTACACGCTGATCGATGACGCCGTGGCCCGCATCGTGCGCTCCGAAGGCGGCATCGTGTGGGCACTCAAGAATTACGACGGCGATGTCATGAGCGACATGGTGTCCACCGCATTCGGCTCTCTGGCGATGATGACTTCCGTCCTCGTCACGGCCGACGGCAACTTCGAGTTCGAGGCCGCTCACGGTACCGTCACGCGCCATTACTATCGCTATCTCCAAGGGGAGACAACTTCCACGAACCCGGTCGCCACGATTTTCGCCTGGAGCGGTGCCCTCAAAAAGCGCGGCGAGCTGGACGGCAATGCGGAGCTCGTATGCTTCGCCGATCGGCTCGAAAAAGTCACGCTGGACACCATAAACGCCGGCACGATGACCCGCGACCTCGCGTCCCTCTGTCCGGACAAACCGCAGCCCGTCGACAGCCTCACCTTCATTCGCACAATTCGGGCAGGTCTCTGATACACCCCCGACCGGCACCGCACGGCAATTCCCTGCGGTGCCGATGAACTTCTCCGCGGCGCAAAAACAGAAAACGCCGGGCGTGTTGCATACCTCGTATTTTTATGGTATAATATAGAAGCAACAACGCACAATAAAGGCAACACCGCACAATGTCGTCTGCGGCGCTTTGCGGAAATTTTACTCTTGCAAATCGCTCTTGCCGAATTATGCGGTGTTGCCTAAAGTCACAAAATATAAAGGAGCGTGAGGAGCGTGCAGGATAATATCGGGGTGCTGCGGTCCTGGATCGCGGGGAGCGACAATATTGTGTTCTTCGGCGGGGCCGGGGTCTCTACGGAGTCGGGCATTCCGGATTTCCGGAGCACCGGCGGGCTCTACCGGCAGGAGTACAAGTACCCGCCGGAGGAAATTCTGAGCCACTCGTTTTTTGAGCGGGATCCCGAGGAATTCTTCCGCTTCTACCGCGCCAAAATGATCCCGCCGGCGGATGTGAAGCCGAACGCGGCGCATCTTCGCCTTGCAGAGCTCGAGCGCGAGGGTAAGCTCCGTGCTGTCATCACGCAGAACATCGACGGCCTTCATCAGGCGGCGGGCAGCAAACGGGTCATTGAGCTGCACGGCTCCGTACACCGCGCGCGGTGCGCAAAGTGCGGCAAGCCGTGCCCGGCAGATGCGGTCAACCTCGGCGAGGGCGTGCCGCGCTGCTCGTGCGGCGGCCTGCTGCGGCCGGAGGTTGTGCTCTATGAGGAACCGCTCGAGGAGCGGGACATCCGCGACGCCGTGAACTTTATTGCGGATGCCGACGTCTTGATCGTAGGCGGCACTTCGCTCGCGGTGTACCCCGCAGCGGGACTGCTGCGCTATTACCGCGGGAGCAAGCTCGCGCTCATCAACATGGGCGCCACCGGCTATGACACATCGGCCGACCTGCTCATCCGCGAGAAGATCGGCAAGGTATTTTCCCGAGTATGAAAACCGACATCCTCGGCGTATCGTTCGATGCGCTGACATTTTCCGAAGCCGCCGAGCGGATCGACGCACTTCTCCTCGCACACGCCGGCGGCTCGATCGTGACTGCCAACCCCGAGATCGTTCTGCGCTGCCGCGAAGACGGCGCGTACCGCGATGCGGTAAACGGCGCGGATCTCGTGCTCGCGGACGGCGTAGGCGACCTGTACGCCGCAAAAATTCTCAATACTCCGCTGCCGGAGCGCGTGACCGGCGCGGACATCGTACCCGAGCTCCTGCACCGGCTCGCATCGCGCGGCGGCAGCGTCTTTCTCTACGGCGCGCGCCCCGGAACGGCCGAGCGGGCGGGGGAGAGGCTTCGGGAGCAGTATCCCTGCCTTCGCATCGCGGGGACGGAAAACGGCTACATCACCGATGAATCGGCCCTTTTCGAAACGCTCGGGCGGGATGACCCCGACCTTTTGCTGCTCGGCCTCGGTGCGCCGCGGCAGGAGCTGTGGATGGCCCGGCACCGCGCCGAGCTCCCAGCTGTGATGGTCGGCGTGGGCGGATTGATCGATGTGTTCGCAGGCGACATCCCGCGTGCGCCGGAGGCGTGGCAGAAGCTTGGCCTTGAGTGGCTCTACCGTCTGCTCCGTGAACCGAAGCGCATCACGCGCATGATAAAGCTGCCGAAGATCCTGCTCCTGGCAGAGAAAGAACGCAAACGATCCGGCCCGACGGGCCGATGAGGAGACATCCTATGTCTGATGAAGAAAAAAACGTAAAGCAGCCGAAGCACGCGGCCCTGGAAACGGAAGCGCCGCCGAAGCCGAAGCACGCACTTCCCGAGCCGGAACCGCAGCCGGCGCAGGTCGCGCCCGAACCGGAACCTACGGCGGAAGCCGCTCCCGCGGAGTCGCCGAAAAAGGAAAAGAGCGCGAAGGCGTCCGGCACCGCGCCAAAAAAGAAGAAGCCGGCGAAAAAGGGCCGGATGCGCTCCGTGCGCACCTCACGCCCCGAACCGCACGAGGAAAAGAAAAAGAAGAATAGCGAGCCGGAGGAAGAACTCGACCCGCGCGAAGCTGAGAGAGCGTATAAGCCCATCCGATCCCGCCGCGACGGACGCATCGGGTGCATGGGCGGCATCATGTACGCCCTCTTCATCATGTGCACGAGCATCCTGCTCGCCGTGTTCGGCTGGATGGCGGCCTCGGACGTGCTCGCCCTCAACAAGACCACGGAGTCCGTGGAGATCACGCTCCCCGAGAGCGCGTTCACGAAGAAGACCGTAGATGTGACGGACGATGACGGCAATGTGACCGGCACAAAATCCGTGCGCTGCGCGGATATGAACACCGTCGCCGGTATTCTCAAGGACTACGGCCTTATCAATTACAAGTGGCTCTTCCGGCTCTACTCGCGCTTCTCGAATGCCGACCGGCAGATCAGCCCCGGCACCTATGAGCTCACCACCAATCTCGACTACCGCGCACTTGTGAAAAAAATGCAGGCGGGCGCGGATTCGCAGCTCCAGACGCTCGTCATGTTCCCCGAAGGCTACAACCTCGACCAGGTCTTCGCCAAGCTCGAGGAAAACGGCGTGTGCAGTGCGGAGGATCTCTATGAAGCGGCGGCGAACGCCGAGTACTCGTACGCCTTCCTCGAGGGCGTGGAGACCGGCGATCCGTACCGGCTCGAGGGCTTCCTCTTCCCGGACACCTACTATTTCTATCAGGGCATGCAGGCCTCGAGCGCCATCAACAAGTTCCTCTCGAACCTCCACTACCGCATCACGGACGAAATGTGGCAGCAGGCCTCGGCGCTCAACCTCACGTTCCGTCAGGTCATCACGGTGGCCTCGCTCATCGAGCGAGAAGCGGCGAATGACGAGGAGCGCGCGACAATCGCCTCGGTCATCTATAATCGTCTGAATGCGGGCATGCCGCTGCAGCTCGACTCCACGGTCGTGTACGCGCTGCGCGAAACGGGGGAGACGACGATGTCCATCGACCTCATCATGTCGACCGACAGCCCCTACAACACATACCTCTATCAGGGACTGCCCCCCGGACCCATCTGCAACCCCGGCATGAACTCCATCGAAGCCGCCCTCAACCCGGAACAGACGAATTACTGCTACTTCGCTCTGGACATGGAAACCAAGAGCATGCGCTTCTTCGAAACGCTCGAAGAGCACGAAGCCTTTGTGGCAACGCAAGATTACGGCTAAAAAACCGAGACCGCGGATGAAAAATTCCGCGGTCTTTGTGTTGTCAAATATGTTGGTTGATTGCATAATGAAGTTGGACAGCTAAGAAAAAAATCCATA
The DNA here is from genome assembly GCA_963628785.1 of Oscillospiraceae bacterium. Lineage (GTDB taxonomy): Bacteria > Bacillota > Clostridia > Oscillospirales > Oscillospiraceae > Apopatocola. The sequence goes on from CAVGGQ010000067.1 coordinate 10,591, forward strand.
GTGATTTTCCCATGCATGGTAGAATGAAGTTTGCACACAACATCTGCCAAGGGAGGGCAATCACTAT
>CAVGGQ010000068.1:0-10450 GCA_963628785.1 Oscillospiraceae bacterium
ATTCGATATCGGTAAATGTTTCCTGCTTCATTTCCGTGCACCACCATTGCTTTGAACATTGTATTATACCATACTCAGAGCTTTTTTCAATGTTCCGATTAAATCAGAGGTTCCATAAGTCTCCTTGTAATTCGGGGTGGGATACCTCTAATTACAAAGGCCTTTTTGCTAACCGCAGTTAGCAAAAAGGCCTCACATTTTACCGTATTTGTCAAGTGTTTTTTTGAAAATAGTTACAAAAAACTGGGCCCCGCATTTCTGCGAGACCCAGCCTTTCTTAACTTAGTGACATTGGGGGGTCGGGTCTCCTCTTCGGATGAAATATGCAGTTTTTAACGACTTCTTTACCCTGCGGTGGAGTCGTCGGCGGTGGTGTCGGTAATGTCGAGGCCGAATTCATCGGTCACGACTTCCTCGTCTACAGGTTCGAGCTCTTCGGTAGAGATGAACTCGCTCATCCACGCATCCTCCGGGAGACCGGCAAGCAGGCCGGGCAGGTTAACGATGATGCCGTCCATGCTGTACGGCAGCTTGATGCTGGCGACAGCTGTGACCTCATTGCCGCCCTTTTCCTGCGTGATGACAAGCTCCATCTTGAAGTTTGCGCCGATGCAGGTGGACGAGCCGCGCTCCTTATCATAGAGTTTGGCAATGCGCTCGCCGCCGACATACACTTCCACCTTGTAGGGCGTGTCGTATGTCTCGCCGTTATACTCGAGCTTTTTGTTGTCGATGTATACAGCATGGCCGCGGCCGAGAAAATACATCAGCACGCCGATGCCGATCAGTGCAGCTATGAATGCAAGGCGGATGATGAACGTCTTTTTGTTCTTCATGACTGTCCCTCCTGCTCTGCCTGCAGCCGATGCGCATTCTTGCTCTTCTGCTTGCGCTTTTTCGTCTCATACATGATGAGCGCGATTGTGATGACGGCGTAGGACACAAACACACGGAAATACTCGCCGATCATCGAGTCGCCGGTAATCTTTGTGCCAGCGGACGGCGCGACGATGAACATCGTGTGGAAGAGGATAACGCCGAGGAACACGTTGCCGATGGAAGCTTTGTCGACCGAGGCGCCGCCGACGAGCAGCGCGGCTATGCAGAACATGCCGATCTGCGAGTGGGACGAGTAGGTCGAAATGTTGCCCATGTTCTGAAGGTAGAGGATCATGCCGATGCCGGAGAACACGGTAGACATCACGATGGAGATGATGCGCGTGCGCTCAACCTTGATGCCGGCATCGCGCGCGACTTCCATGTCCTGACCGACGGCGCGCATGTCCTGACCGAGCTTCGTCTTGCGGAACCACACGATGAAGAGGCAGAACACGGCGATGATGATAAAGCTGAGCACCGGGATCTTTACGCCGCCGATATTGACGGCGAGGAGATTGTCAATGCACTGGCGCATGTTGAGAAGGCTCACGGTATTTCGGATGCCGTAGCCGCGCGGCAGCTTGATGGAATAGTGCTTGATGGGGATGACGGAGCCCATCATGTAGAGCACGACGAGCTGGTAGACGCCGTTGATGAAGAAGCTGATGATGTAGCTTGTGATCATCTCGCGGCCTTTGGACATATTGAGCAGCTTGCCGCACAGGAGGCCGAGCAGAATGGAAACGGGGATGGACACAATCATCGCGAGGACGACGCCGGGGATGCCCCAGACCTGCCAGTCGGCGACGAAGATGAGCGCGATCTCACCTGCCATCGCGCCGAGGGTCATACCGAAGTTCAGCCCCATGCCCGCCATGATCGGGAAGAGCAGGCAGAGGATGAGGAAGATGTTTCGGCCCATGCGGGTTACGATCTCATTGATGAGGTAGCCGGCGGAAAAGCCGGAGATGGGGATGCAGAAAATGCAGATGAGCACGAACATCAGCGGCACGGAGTTGTTCTGCACGAACTTCAGGAGCTTTTTGCCGAAAGGAACGGCGGCTTGATTCTTTGCGTTATTTTTCATTTCTTCGGCCCCTCATTCTTTCTCGTCAGAGCGTAGAGGATCATACCGTTGGAGATAATGATGCGGATGACCTCGCTCATATCCATGTGGATCACTGAGTTCATAACCGACGGCGTCATGGTGACGATGCCCTGATAGAGGAACGTGCCGATGATGACGTTTGCGATAGTCGCCTTGTTTACCGATGCGCCGCCGATCAGGATGGCGGACACGGCGGGCAGCGCCATATAGAACGGCGCGTTGTAGATCTGGATGAAGCCGAAGCCCTGCTCGTACACGAGGATGCCGACGGCGGCGAGCCATGTGCTCATCACGACGGACAGCATACGCATTTTGTTGACATTCACGCCCGCTGCCTTGGCAAAGGTCGGGTTTGAGCCGACGGCCGTCATGGCGGTGCCGGTCTTGGTGCGCAGGAACGCCCACATGAGGAAGGCGAGCAGCGCGAAGAAGAGGAGTGTTCCGGTCGGGATGACGAGATTGCCGATCTGGATCTGCAGGAAGTTGGCGAGCACCTTGTCATAGAAGCCCTCGAGAGAGATCGTCGTGCGCAGGCCGGTGCCGGAGAAGCCCCAGACCATCGTCGGGCTCTTGTACGGCAGCAGCAGCCACATCATGCACATGAATGACACGGACGAGAAGCCGACATAGGTGGCGATCATCATCTCGCCGCCTTTGATCTTATTGAGGAGCCAGCCATAGACGACGCCGAGCACGAGGGCGAACGGCGTGGCGATGATGATGGCCATCACAAAGCTCAGCGTTCCGGTGAAGCCGAACTCGATGGAGAGTGTCGCGCCGAGCAGCCCGGAGATGATGCCGAGCGGCAGGCCGAAGTTCAGTCCGCAGCCGGAGTGGATCATCGGCACCATGGCGAGCACCAGGATGGCGTTCCAGCTGAAGCGGTTGATGGTATTCGTAATTTGGGTCGCGAAGTCCGCGCCGACCAGCGGTGCGGCAATAAAGAGGAGCAGGAGGAAGCCGGCAATGATCAGGCGCGGAAGCCCGAAGGTGTTCACCGCCGTGCGTATCCTGTCTGCAAATGTGACATTCTCGTCGGTTAATTTATTCATCCTTCTACCTCACTTCACCTGACTGACCATGAGCATGCCGAAGTCCTCGGACGGGTCGCTCGCCGGAAGAATGCCGGAGATCTTGCCGCCGGAAACGATGGCAATGCGGTCGCAAACCGAGCGGAGCTCCTCGAGCTCTGAGGAAATGACGACGACCGTTACGCCGTGCTCGCGGTTGAAGCGCTTGAGCGCATCGAGCACGAGAGCCTTTGCGCCGACATCAATGCCGCGCGTCGGCTCGGAAACGAAGAGAAAACGGGGTTCGAGCGCAAACGCCTTGGCAAGGCAGATCTTCTGCTGGTTGCCGCCGGAGAGTGCTTTGGCTTTCTGCTTCGTGCCGGTACACTTGATGGCAAGCTCCTCGATGTACTTTTCCGTAACGGCGGTAATGGCCTTTTCATCGCGCCATCGGATCAGGCCGCCGAGATAGCTCTTGAGGAACTTGTTGTGTACCTGCATGGCGGGGAAGGCGATGTTCCATTCGAGCGATTCGTCGAGGAGAAGGCCCACGCCGCGCCGGTCCTCGGACACGAAGGCAATGTTCGCATCGAGGCACTTTTGGGGGCTGTTGAGGGGGATCGGCTTGCCGTCGAATTCCACGGTGCCGCCGGCTTCGTAAAGCCCCATGATGCCGTTCGGAATGCCGAGCTTGCCCTGACCGGCGAGGCCGCCGATGCCGAGGATCTCGCCCTCTTTGATGTCCAGGCTCACATCCCGCACGAGCTCGCCGGGCATATCGACCCAGAGCCGTTTGATGCTCATGATCGTCTTGCCCTCGGGCTGTTCTCTTATCGCTGTGTTGGCGGTCATGTTGACGCTGCGGCCGACCATCCACTTTGTAATCTCAGTTATATTGGTGTCTTTCGCGGCGACGTCGGAGACGACGAAGCCGTCGCGCATGACGACCACCTTGTCGCATACCGCGAGGATTTCACGCAGACGGTGCGTGATGAAGATCACGGCGATGCCTTTTTCCGCCATGGAGCGGATGGAAGCGAGCAGTGCCTCCGCCTCGGATTCCGTAAGGACGGCGGTCGGCTCGTCAAGAATGAGTATTTTCAGATTGTCTTTGCTCAGTTCACGGGCGATTTCGGTGAACTGTTTGTGCCCTACGGGCATATCGTTGATGCGCATCTGCGGGTCGATCTCGAAGCCCATCTTCTCAATGGCGGCTTCCGACCGGCCGGTCATGGCATTATAGTCGAGGGTGTCGAGCCGCTCGCCGAACACCTGTGCGATCACATTCGTCTTTTTCGGCTCGCGGTTGAGCAGGATGTTCTCCGTTGCGGTAAAGCCGGGGATCAGGGAAAATTCCTGATGCACCATGCCGATGCCCGCAGTGAGAGCGTCAAAGGGCGAGTCAAAGGTGACCTTCTCACCGTTAATGAGGACATCGCCGCCGTAGCCGCCGGTCTCGCGGATCATGTTCATGCCGAACAGAATGCGCATCAGCGTGCTCTTGCCGGCACCGTTCTCTCCGCAGAGACCGAGTACCTCGCCTTCATGCAGCGTAAGGTTGATGTCCTGCAGGACCTGGTTGCCGAAAAAGTTCTTCCGGATATTTTTCATCTCCAGCAATGGAGCCGTTCCGTTATTCATATCTCTCAAATCCTACTCTAAAACTAATCGTAGCAAGCTCTCCGCATCGGGGAGAGCGTCTTTCCGGCAGCACCGCGCAACATTGTCTGCGGTAGTGCCTTAGAAAAGCACAGGCGGGGGAGGAATTGCTCCTCCCCCGTTAAGTATGCAGGTTGGTTTACTTTACTTAATGGTGAAGTACTTCTCGGGAACTTCGACCTGCGTGGAGCCCATGTAGTAGCCCGGATCGCCCATGATGTAGGTGTCCTGGTACACAAGGAACACATTGTCCTGCTTGACGCCGGTCTCGGCGTTGGTGTAGTTGGAGCCGTTCCACTCCGCGTTCGGGGAGTAGACCTGGTAGGCCTTCGCGATGTCGTCGATGTCGGTCAGCTCGCTCTCGCCCTTGATGACGTTGAGAGCATGCTCGGCAAGGCCGGCGGAAACGGTGTAGCCGTAGGAGTAAGCCCAGGTGCCGAAGTGTCCGGCGCCGCCCTTTTCAACGATGGCGGACTCGACCTTGGCAAGGATCTTCTCGTAGTCGCCGGCTTCCTCGGTCAGGTCGATGCCCAGCGCGCCGGGATAGCCCATGGTCGGGGAGGGCAGGTCAGCCTCGATGAAGTATCCGCCGTACTCGAGGAGCTGCTTGAGCAGAGGCTCGGTGTGGGCGTCGTTAGTGCAGAAGTAAGCGGCGTTCTGGCCGTACTTCTCGACCCACTCGGGGACCTTCTCAAGGATGTAAGCCTGAGCACCGGCAACGCCGACATCGGAGGTCGGGTCGGGAGCGGTCTCAAGGACGAACTCCATGCCGAACTCTTCGCAGGCAGCCTGCATGATGGCAACGCGGCGGCTCATGGTCTCGTAGGACATGTGGCGCGGGAAGGAGATGTGCACGAAGGTGTCGCAGCCCAGCTCGTGAGCGGTGCGGATGATGAGGTAGCCGCGGGCAACGAAGTCGTTGTTGCACACGAGGTCAGCAGCGGAGCCGATCTCGGGCAGGTCTTCATGGGACTCACCGGCGATGCAGATGATGTCGGGGCGGGTCTCCTTGATGCGGCGGAAAGCCTCGGTGGTGCCGGGGACAGCCTGGTTGACGATGATGGCCTTCATGTCGGGGTCATCGGACAGGTTGACGATGGTCTGGATGGTGGTCTCGAGCTCTTCGGTGAAGTTGTCGGGGTAGATGGCAAGCTTTACCATGTCTTCGCCGTACTTCGCCTGGAAAGCCTCGGCGCCGCGGCGGTCGTCCTCAGACTGAGAAACGGAACCGGTAACGATGCCGATGTGGATGACTTCGTCGGTCTCGGTGGCTTCCGCGGCCTCTTCGGTCTCGGTGGGTTCTGTGGCTTCCGTGGCTTCTTCGGTCTCAGCCGCCGTCGTGGTCTCGGTCACCGTAACGGTGGACGAAGAACCGCAGGCGCACAGCGCGAATACCATGCACAGAGCCATAAGAAGTGCGATGAGTTTTTTCATTTTTTCCCTCCTAAGATTTGTACCTTCTTCCGCTTGAGGCGGCAATATGGGCACATGTGTATCTCATATAATAGCGAATTTTCAGTTTCGTGTCAATACTGCAAATCGATAAATTATGAAAAAACATTTGTATGCCGCAGGATTACAATATTTTTCTCTGAAATACGGGCGCTTTTCGAAAACAGACGACCGTTGAACCCGTTCTCTCTCCGGATGCGGCCGCTGCGGGATTGCAATATCCCCGCCTGCGGTTTTCGGCAGGCGGGGATGATTGGCATTTGTGAATTTCACCCAAGTGCGGCAACCTGTTCGGCCATGGTCGGTACATCGCATTTTCCGGTTCGGACCGCCTCGCGGATCACATCGGGAGATGCGGGTACTTTGTTGATACGCACGCCGACGGCGCGAGAAACGGCGTTGAGAATGGCCGGGGTGATGGGCACGGTCGCCACCTCGCCAACGCCCTTGGCTCCATACGGTCCGATTGGCTCGGGGTCCTCGATGAGGATGATCTTATAGAGCGGTGTGTCGCTCGCTTTCGGCAGTCCCATCTGCCCGTAGAGCTTTTTGACGGGATAGCCGTTTTTTGTCGGGTGGCCCTCCGTCAGCGCATAGCCCTGCCCCATGGATACGCTGCCCTGCATCTGGCCTTCGATGATGCGGGGATTGATTGCGCGTCCCACGTCGTGCGCGGCGATGACTTTGAGAACCTTTACTTCGCCCGTTTCGATATCCACCTCAACGATTGCCGCCTGTGTGGCGTAGGCATAGGCCGGGAAGTTGCGGTATTTTACGCCTTTCTCCTCCGCTGCCTTGAAGTTTCCGATGGCAAAGCACTCGGGTGCCTGGAAATAGTACTCCGCATAGCGGCTCTCTCCGCTTTTCGGCGGATTTTCGGTCAACTCTTTTTTCAGAAGCCGGCATGCCTCGTACACGGCGCGACCGTCGCAGAGCGTCTGCCGTTCAGACACGCTCTCACCGGTCGGGATCGTGATATCCGTGTCGCCGATGACGATGTCGATATCCTTCATGTCCATGGAAAGCGTTTCGGCCGCGATCTGCACCATAGCCGTGCGGAAGCCCTGCCCCATGTCGGTGCCCGAGACGATCATATGGAGCTTTCCCGAGCTGTCAAGCGTCAGCCTGCACGCGCCGTCGTCGATGAATATGCCCTTGCCGACGCCGGAGTTTTTAAAGCCGGAGGCCACACCCCAGCCGAGCCGTTTTGTGCCGTTCGGATACCGGCCTTCATATTCTTTGAGTGCCTCGTGAACCGCTTTTTCGCACAGGTCGATCGTGTCGTGCATACCCATGCTGCTCTCCAGAAGCTCACCGCCGACGGAATAGCTGCACGGATAAACGGCATTGCGGCGGCGCAGTTCAAAGGGATCGATGCCGAGCTTTTCCGCCATCTCGTCAAGTGCCGTTTCAATGGATATGGCCGCCTGATTGATGCCGTAGCCGCGAAACGCGCCGCCGAGGAGATTGTTGTTTCGCGCGCAGCGTGCGTCCACGCGGACATTCGGAATAATGTACGGTCCGCCGGACATCAGGCAGCCGGTCATCAGCGTGCCGTAGCTCTCGGCCGTATACGGTCCGCCGTTGGAAAACATATGACTGTCCAGATATTGAAATTTTCCGTCGCGGGAAAAACCGATTTCGTAGTCGGTGTGGTAGCCGTGGCGGCGAGTGGTAACAAATATATCCTCCTGGCGCGTCAGCGTGATCTTTACCGGCTTATCGCAGCAGAGTGCCGCGACGGCCACGGGCGCTTCCAGAAACGCATCGCACTTTTTGCCGAAGCCGCCGCCGAGCGGCGTTGCCACAACGCGGATGTTCTCCTCCGGTTTCGCCAGGTTTTTCGCCAGCATGCGGCGGATTTCAAACGGTGCCTGCGTGCAGGCGTATACGGTAACCTTGCCTTCCTTCGCATACCCGATGGCGGAGATCGGTTCCATGCACACATGATCCTGCGGCTGGATCTCCTTCGAGACACGCACCTTCACGATATCCGGATCCTTTTTGCACGCTTCCACGTCGCCGGTCTCGCGTCCGGTGGTAACGATATAGCTGTCATCACGGCAGCTTTCCGCCATGCTGTAGCGTGCCGGCAGCTCCGTATAGTCTATTTTCACGAGTTTTGCCGCGGATCGGGCATGGGCGTCTGTGTCCGCCACCACCATAGCGAGGTGGTCGCCGATAAAGTGCACCTCATCTTCGCAGTAAACCGGCCAGTCCTGATCCCAAGTTCCCATGGCGTTCAGTCCCGGCACATCCTTATAAGTCACGATGCGCACAACGCCCGGAGCATTTTCCGCGGCGGAGAAGTCCATGCCGTGGATTTTTGCGTGCGGAATGGGAGCGAACACAAAGGCGCCGTGCAACATTTCACTCTCGTGAAACTCGTCGGCTTCGAAATCATCACAGTATTTGAGCGTTCCGCTTACCTTTGCGGGGCCGTCCACATCCCAGACGCTTTTTCCCACATACCATCCCTCGATCTCGGGAACGACGTGTCCGCGTCCCGTGACGATTTCCGTTGGGTCGTTTACCTGCACATCCTCCAGCCGGATCTCCTCTCCGCGCAGACGCGCCGCCGCGAGTTTGACGGCCTCAATGATCTTTACATATCCGGTGCAGCGGCAGTAATTGTGTTTCAGACCCTCGTATATATCCTCCTCCGTAGGTGAAAGTGTTCGGAGAAGAAGTGCCTTTGTCGCCATTACCATGCCCGGCGTACAGAAGCCGCACTGCACGGCTCCGGCATCCTGGATTACCGAGAGGCATCCGTCTTGGGCTTCATTTTCGATGGTTTCAACGCTTTTCCCTGCCAATATTTTCATCACCGTCACGCAGGAGCGAGCGAGTTTTCCGTCGATAAGCACGCTGCACGCTCCGCAGTGCCCGGTCGAACAGCTTTCCTTGGTTCCCTTCATACATTCGACATTGCGCAGGTATTTGAGCAGCGTCATACGTCCCTCATATTCTGCTGTGATCTGTCTGCCGTTCAGAATAAACGTAACGTTCTCCATAACGTCCCCCTTTCGCCGGAAGTATGTCCTATTATTCTCAACGCAGAATAATTTGTTTCCTTGGAAACAGGTTCTGCTTTCATTATAACAGAGCCGCGGAATTTGCCAAGCACATTGACATATTCCGCTGCAAAAGCTAATATATGGATATACAACAATGTGGAACGGAGTGGCTTGACGGATGAAGTGCAGTGAAAAATTGTTGCGGCTGGTGCTTGAATACAGCAATCTCTCCGAAGAGAACGATAAAATGAATAACCGCAAGAGTCTCGAAGTATTTGACAATTCCGAGCTGAACTGTCTGGACTGCATCGGGCGGTCGGAAAACCCGAATGTCACCTCGCTTGCAGACGAAATGCACATGACGAAAGGTGCCGTCAGCAAGATTCTGAAAAAGCTTTCGGAGAAAAACGCCGTGGAAACATATCGTCTCGACGGCAACCGCCAGAAAATCTATTTTCGTCTGAACGATGTCGGGCTGGAACTTTTTAATGCGCATCGCGAGCGTCACCGTCTCTGGGAGGAACGGGAGCTTGCTTTTTTCCGTTCCCTTCCCGAAGAGGAAACCGCTGCCGCCGTCCGCTTCTTCACCGACTACAACGCCAACCTGCGCTCCCGCCTCGGGAAAGAATAGTATTAAGGCAAAACCGCACAATGTAGTCTGCAGCGCTTTACGGAAATTTTGCTCGCATATCGCTCTTGCCGAATTATGCGGTATTGCCTTAAAAAGAGAGACAGTTTTCCGCTGTCTCTCTTTTTTGATTCTATGAGATTAGTCGGATGTCCCGGCACAACGGTCAACCGCCGGTGCGAGTTTTGTTATGGTCGGGCTCATGATCGGTCCGGTAGCAAACATGCCAAGTATGGTCCCGAGGCCGATTACTCCGCCGAGGAGCCACCCGACTACTGCAAATACAACATCACATCCGATGCGTTCCCACTTCAGAGGTATCTTCAGTTTATCGGAAAGCGACTGATTAAAACCGTCTGTCGGACCGCAGCCGAGACGTGCCGACTGGTAAATTCCCAGGCCCAGTCCAAGGCCCGCAACACCGATTACAAGAAATACCGCGCGAAGAACAACACCGGGCTCGGCACCGAGGATTGGGTTGAAAAGAGCAATAAATACATTGCAGAATGTTCCGCACAGAAATGTATATATTACCGTTCCGATGTGAATATACTTGCGGCCGATGAGCAGCAGCACCACGAAAAATGCGATATTATAAACATTCATCGCTGCGCCGAAGCTTTCCAGATGGAGGATAGACTGGATACTACCCCTATATCAGGTCACAGAGAGTTTTCGTCCGGCGATGGCAAGCATA
>CAVGGQ010000069.1:0-10426 GCA_963628785.1 Oscillospiraceae bacterium
AAAAAATAAAATAATTTTCGATTTTACGGAAATCTCCCCCTATTGCCGCCCGCGGCGGGGGATTTGCAATGGGTGCCATAGTGCTGAAATCTATTGCCTACCGCTGTGTTGAATGATATAATATACATATAAGCGAGGGGCAGTACACAATAGCGAACTCGTGGTATTGTATGCTCATCGTGCGGGAAAAGGAGAATTGCCATGAAATCAACATCCGTCCTAACGCGCTGCCTTTCTATTATACTCGTATTATTTCTCTGCATATCCGAAGTGCCGTATGCCTCAGCAGCATCGGATAAATCCGATGCATCGGCCGATGACGAACCAACAATAATGACCGCCGAGCAGCGGAACTCTATCAATATGCTCAACTATCTTACGGTACTTGTTCAGGAAATCAATTCATCCGGCAACAGCCGCCTGTTTTTGGAATCCGCTTACTCTGAGCTTATAAACAATACCGAACCGAGTATCGTGGATGAGATGACTCTTTGCCAATACGAAAATATACTCACCGCGATTGAAAAGTACCGTATGATCGCCGTCAAGCGAGAACGGCTGCAGTATTTGTATGAGCAAAACAGTGCCGCCGCCATACGCTCCGCTATGCCGAACCCGTTGGCACTATTGAATGTGATCCAATCAGGCGGCGCTCTAAAAGCGATCGTATCGGTGGCCTACCTTGCTTTTGACTCCGTAACAAGCTATGAGACTTACACCGACACATTGGAGATGCAATATCTGCAGGATGGTTGGGCCTTGGATGACGAGGAAGCCTCTGTTCTCGTAGGCTGCCGCTCGAGTATGTTCAGCTATATGGTTCGTGTCGCAAGGGATCTCCCCAGAGGGCTGACATTGAACGAAGACAGCGTAGAAGCATTTGTCGAGTGGAAAAGCAAGCCCAATGCAACAAGCCGGATCCGCTGGCTCGAATCGCATCGGAGCACATATGAAAATTACGGGGAATACTGGCTTCTTCTCGCCGACAGCTACTATGAAAAAGCGCAGTCCGGCGATACCTCTTATTATTATCAGAAATGCATCAATGCGATAAACACGTATGACAGTCTGGACAATAGCATTTTCCGCAAGGATACTCGGCTTTCGCAATCGTTGCCGTATGCGATCATTGCTGCGCAGGAAGTCATGTCCGAATCGGAGTACATAATTCGTGCTTCCAAATACGCGCAGCGGATATTGGATAACACCGATGACAAAGACGGCTCGGATTGGTCGCTGCGGTATTTTGCCGCGCAAACATTTATCGACCTTTATGCGAGGACAAATCAGCGCTCATACTTACAGAAAGCCTATGATGTTGCATACGATAATGTCAATATGCTGATTTCTGAGCAGCGCAGTCAGAACGTAGTTTACCTGGCCGATATCGTGACTGAGTCCACCAAGGGGGTCAAAGATAAAGACCAGAAAAAGCAAATTGAAAATTACAACAAGCTTCTCAAAGAAACCCGAAAAAGCGAGCTTGCACCGATTTATGAGCCGCTTCGTCTAAACTGCGATTTGCTGTTTGCACTCGCCGATGAGCTCGGTATCTCGGCATCTGGGAAAAAGGATATTCAGGAGATCCTGCATCCCGGCGGGGCGGCGCTGTTTCTCAATCCTGCTATTGACAGTATGTATAACTACAGCGATTCTGCCGTTGTTTCCGCAGATTCTATCGAAGTCACTTTTGAAAAAGGCCAGTTAACGATCCCCGCTGTTTACCTGTGTGATTCCTCTTCGATCGTTGTTTCGGTGAGCAATGGCTCGTCCGTACAGGCCATTACAGACTGGCAAATTGAAGAAGTCGATCGAAAAAAATCTCACGACGCCGCAGATTTCGTTGCCGTATTTACGAGCGATGAAGCAAAAGATATAACATATAATGACGGAGATCAAATAAGCATCACCGTTACGCCGCTAGTAAGTGAGGGAAATTTGCCCGAGCCTCTTATGTTTTCCTTTAAAGCCGATAAAACAACAGTTGCGTGGGTCGTGCATCCGCTGTCCTTTACGAGGGTATACGAATGATGAAACGGTTAACCGCTCTGCTGCTCTCGCTGATCATTGCTTTTTCTCTCGCCGTACCGGCGTTTGCTCACAACAAAGAGGGAGCCGATGGTCACGACCAAATTATGTCATGGATCCTATTTGGCAGTAAGGGCTATAAGAGCACTTTGAGCAAAACGAGTGATGAATTCAAAGCTCTCGAAGCCTTGGAAAACGCTGTGGCTCTCTCTATAGACCAATACAACGGCAATTATGAAGACGAACTCAACGAGCTTCAAGCTATGCGCATCTGCGGTTTGCCAGATAGTATTAGTGAAATCAACTATCGCGGGAATGAATATCATAGGCGATACACGCACATGGGGTGGAACTATAATTATAAAGAAGCCGATATAGCGCATTGGGATGTCAGAAAGAACATTCTTTTGCAAACGGTAAATAAGGTTTTCCATTTTTCATGGCTCACAAGTAATTTCGCATTTGTTTCAAAATATATTGATTTTACGGAGCAGTGCAAAGCCTTTTCCGCGCTGCTCTACTATATCCATATCATAGCAGATATTTCCGGTTCAAATTATAAGCAAGGTTACGAGGTCGTATGCAAACTTGCTATAGCCAGCCCGTCAACTGCCAACCCTGACATATATTCTGAGTTGCTGAACATACTTCCCATTATCTTTGAATCACAGCAGGATACTCTCGCATATAAGGGCTTAGTCACGGACATAAAAATTCAAGCAATTCAGGCTCGGAATTTCACAGAAAATACTCCCGACATTGAAAGTAGCTATTCCGAGTATCAAAAATTTGCAGATGATCTGCTCAATAAACTTGCAAGCAAGTTACCGAGTCTGTTGCAGCAGGAGCCTTTTTTCCGCAACGTATTCTACTCGAATGAGGTCGTAAATAAAGCCGCATAATGACGGCAAAAAAAATGGATAAAAACAAATGACAAAGCTACTTTTTGTCTGCCATGGGAATATTTGCCGGAGCCCGATGGCGGAGTTCGTGATGAAGGATCTGGTAAAAAAGGCGGGGCTGGAGGAACGGTTTTTCATCGCTTCCGCAGCGGTCAGCCGGGAGGAGATCGGAAACGGTGTCTATCCTCCGGCGCGGCGCAAGCTCGCCGAGCACGGCATTTCCTGTGCCGGACACGCCGCGCGGCAGATGACGCACCGCGACTATGACGAGTACGATCTTCTCATCGGCATGGACGAATCGAACCTGCGCACCATGCAGCGCATCTGCGGCGGCGACCCCGACGGAAAGCTCTCGCTCCTCCTCTCGCACACCGGTCGCCCCGGCGCCGTAGCCGACCCGTGGTACACCGGCGACTTTGAAGCGACCTGGCAGGATGTCCTCGAAGGCTGCACCGCGCTGCTGCGCGAGCTTGCGGAAAAGCAGTAAAAGGAAAGGAATTCACGGAAAATGATACGTAGAGCAGAAGAAAAAGACCACGACCTTTATATAGAGCTGGCGCGGGAGTTTTACCATTCTCCCGCAGTTCTCGCGCCGATCCCGGACGCTTATCTGGAAAGCACATTCCGCGAGGCCATGCGCTCGGATGTGTACATTCTTCTGTACCTTCTGGAAGTTGAGGGTGAAAACGCCGGATATCTCATTCTCTCGCGCAGCTTCTCCCCCGAGGCCGGCGGTCCGATCTGCTGGATCGAGGAGCTGTACATCCGCGAGTCCTACCGCGGCCGCGGCCTCGGCACGAAAGTACTCGCCGCCGTGCGCAAAGAGTTCCCCGCGGCGCGCCTGCGCCTGGAGGTGGAGCCCGAAAACGAAGGAGCCGTCCGCCTCTACCGCCGCGTCGGCTTCAAGGAGCTCGGCTATGTGAGCTATGTCTCGGATGCGCCGGACGAAGCCAAGGGCATGTGATCGATCGAAAACCCGCCGTTCGGAAGGCTCTGAGCGGCGGGTTTTTCCGTATATATAAACAAATGTTACGAAGACTTCCTCTGCGTGCGGTTCAGTGCGGGGTCGTTCCATACGATCAGTTCTCCGCGCGGAGGCAGTGTCAGGAGCGTCAGACCGTGCTGCTCTGCGAGCTCTGCGGCTTCCGCCGTCGGATACGTCTTGGATGCGAGCACGGGTATACGGGCACGGATGGCTTTCTGCACCATGTCGAGCGGCATCCGTCCGGTCGTGAACAGGATGCACTCTTGCAGATCCTGCCCCGCGAGGCAGGCCCAGCCGACTGTCTTATCAACTGCGTTGTGCCGTCCGATGTCTTCCCGCCCGCAGAGTACCGTGTCCCCGCAGCCCAGAAAGCAGCTGTGTACCGCATGCGTGCGGTCATAGAGCGGCGCATTGTCGCGGATGCAGGAAAAGAGCCGCCGGATCTGTGTCGTCTGCCATTTGATCGGCTGCAGTACCGGAAGGCCCCCTTTTTGCGGCGGAATACGGGCATCGGGCGCGGCCGGGGTTTCTTTCCGCTCGGCACGTATAAAGACCATCGCGCTCAGACCCCGTGCATCTATGCAGATGCTGATTATATCCTCCGCCGAGGCAATGATTCCTTCCGTCAGCAGCCGGCCGACGACCAGCTCGTCCAGATGCTCCGGCGTGCAGGTCAGGCTTGCAGCCGGTATGCTGTTGATATAAACCGTCATTTGGTGCTCGTGCACCAGTTCGACCGCGGCATTGGGTACTTTCTGTGACCGCATACTCTGTGCAGAGCCGAAAAAATCGTTGATCAGCATAGTCTGTTCCTCAGCAAAGTTCCGGCGGCAGATGAAGTGCCCAGATCGGGTCGCCGCGTATCAGCGGTCCCGCTCCGCCCGGCACCACGCCGATGAGCTCGCACCCGGCGAAAGACGCGAGATTCCGGTTGCCGCGGCCTTCCTGCTCGCAGAATCGGACATTTCCCCCGTCGAATGCAAAGCGCCCGCGCAGGAGCCGCGCGGAGCGGCCGGTTTTCGGCATATCCGTTTCCAGCGGCAGCGACAGCCAGCATGCGCGGTCGTCCGCACCCGTCAGCTTCATCAGCCACGGCCTCAGCACAACGAGAAGGCTCATCAGTGCGGCCGCGGGATTTCCGGAGAGGCCGACCAGCAGCTTGTCTCCCACCCGAGAGACGATGAGTGCACCGCCCGGCTTCATGCGGACCTTCCAGAACAATGTTTCCGCTCCGATCCGGCGCGCCGTGCGGGCGGCGAAATCGAAGTCGCCGACCGATGCGCCGCCGGTGGTAAATACGACATCGGCGTCTGTCTCCAGAGCTGCCTTGACGGCGCGGAAGGTTGCTTCTTCCTCGTCCGGAAC
The DNA here is from genome assembly GCA_963628785.1 of Oscillospiraceae bacterium. Classification (GTDB taxonomy): domain Bacteria; phylum Bacillota; class Clostridia; order Oscillospirales; family Oscillospiraceae; genus Apopatocola. The sequence continues at coordinate 5,281 of CAVGGQ010000069.1, forward strand.
GATCTCCCCGCGGCGAATCTCCAGACCCATGCGTGTAAGATAGGAGATCAGGACCGGTGAGCTGCTGTTGTAGATGCCGTAGGGCAGGCGTGCCTCTCCGGGATCTGCCAGTTCGGAGCCCGTGGGCAGAAGGACGGCCTTGGGCTTTCGACGGACGCGGACGGTACCGAACCCCTGTCCGGCCAGCTCCCCCAGATGGGCCGGCAGCAGTCTCGTCCCGCCCGGGATCAGGAGGGTGCCGCTCCGTACGTCTTCTCCGCGAAGGATCACATTCGTTCCGGGCTTTGCAGCAGAAGATACCTCAATGGCCGTGCCCGTGCGGATCACATCTTCCTGTTTGGCGACTGCATCCGCATTCGGCGGCATCGGCGCTCCCGTAAAGATCTGCACCGCTTCGCTGGGATGCACTTCCGCCAGCTCTCGGACACCCGCCGTATGTACGCCCACAACACGCAGTGTTCCGGGAATGTCCGCCGTGCGGTAAGCGTAGCCGTCAAAAGGGCTTTTATTGAACGGCGGCTGGTCCATCTGCGCGTATATGTCTTCCGCCGATGCACGGTCGAGTGCCTTCATGAGCGGAATTTCCTCCGACCGGTGCGGGACCGGCTGATCCAGCGTAATCGCGATCGCCTCCTGCATGGTGACATGCTTCAGCATATCGTCCGCTCCTTTTCCCACGCGAGGACCGTGGGGCGCAGTTCCCGATAGATCTCCTCAAACCGTTCCGGATCCATTTTGACGGTGCGGACCTTTTCGCACGCAAGCACCTTTTGAAGGAACGGCGTGTCGATGCTCGTCCGAACGGCGGCCAGCACCGGAATATCTCCGTTCAACCGCTCGAGGACTGCGCTGCAGAACGCCTCGGCGTTGGATTCCATGAAGCCGATCTCGTCCAGCACAAGGATCCCGTCCGGTTTCGCGTTCAGCAGCCGGACGCCCAGCGTGTTGAACACTTCGTTGCGGATCACGCGCTGACGGGTATTGCAGTCTCCGATGTGGCACTCCTCCGACGCGGCAAGCTCCAGGGCGCCGTAGGGGAACATATAGATTTCATGGTATCCGTCTGCGCGCGTGTTGAGCGTACGTGTCATGTAGCCGTACAGCGGCACACGAAGCTCCTGCGTCAGAGCGCGGAGCATGGAGCTGCGGCCGGTGCGATGATTGCCGCAGAGCAGAATGTGTTTTTTCGGATATTCCATTCGGATCCCTCCGTTTCGGAAACTTACGGCAATACCGTACAATTTGGTAAGGATGATTTGCGAGAGATTTTTTGCCGAATCAAGTGTGCGGTGCTACCATATCTCATATTAGCACCGAACAGAAAAATTGAAAAGATTTCCGGCGGATATTACCCTTTCAGGAGACCGCGTTTTTCCAGATCGTCCGCCACATAGCCGAGGCCGAGGCGCTCCAGTGTGGCGCGGCTCGGAACGCCGTCGATCCAGCCGCGTTCTTTATAGTAGTCATCCCTGGTCGCTTTAAAGCCGTCGGGATCGGTAAACAGGACGCCGTCGGGATCGCGGCGCTTGAACTGCATATCCCAGAGCGTATCGTAATCGCCGCCCCAGAACGGGTCGACCACCGTGGTATAGCCGTCGCGCACCCAGATGGCGCGGACCAGATTGCAGATGCGCTCGCCGGTTTCCACGCACTCCTCGTAGCTGACTTCATGACCGAAAATCTGTGTCAGAAATTCGCTGGCACCGTTCGGCGTATGATAGAGCCAGAACGTCGGCTCACTGGGGAACGGCACAGAGCGGTTCGTAAATGCGGCCACACCGCCGCCGCCGTTGTTGAGCGTTCCGACCGCGCACATGTGAAGGCTGTCGATCGTCGAGCAGTAATTTTCGTGCATGATGACCGCGTGCGCGACCTCGGGTCCCCAGTAGTGCAGGTCGAGAATTTTCTGTGCGCCGGCGCCGAGCCACTTTTCACGGACTTCCTGCGGCACCTGGGAAGGATATTTGAGCATTTTCGCCCACATGAACTCCGGTTCGGAGCCGGTGCGGTCGCCGAGGGCGGTATATATGGCGCGTCCCGGGTTCGGAACGTATTGCCCGTGGCCGTTTTCCAGGCATCCCATGTTGCCGGCCTTGCCGTAGATGCGCTGATAGACAAAGAGTATGTCCTTGCGGTTGGGACCGAATTCCTCATGCTCGTAAATATACTGCGTGGCATAGCGGAAGCCGCGGGCCAGAATGTCGCCGAAGCCGCGCCGATACGCCACATCCAGCAGCATTTTCTGCAAAAATTCGTCCGTGCCCCACTTTTCCCAGGGCCAGCCGGTGTTCTGCTCGTTGAAGATGCCGAACATGTAGCCCTGATACAGCCAGTCTCCGCCCTGCAGAGAACCTTCGATGTGCTCGTCCTCCGGGAACTTTCCGGGCACGCCGTACAGCGGTGCGAGCTGAGAAAAGTCGTTCATGTTGAGGCCGAGGTCGTCGACCACCTGCGCGTATTTATAGCTCGTTACGCCGAGCATTTTCTTTTTGAACTGGTTGTGAATGGCCTCGCCCGTGGCAAAGCCGATGTTGGACGCGCAGATAACACTCGTGTCCTGCTGCGATTTGTCGTGCCAGTTGAATTTTGTGCGGCAGAAAACGAAGCAGTTTTCACACGCATTCGGTTTGATGCGCACCTGACCGTAGCGCGCCATTTCGCGCAGCTGCGTCTCCGCGCCGACCGAGCCGTAGTTGCATGCTGCCGTTTCCTCCCAGGGTGCGCCGACGATATCCTTGCCGAAAACGGTGCGGTGCTCGTCGATTTTGATCGCTTCGGATTTGGCTCTCTCGCGGTTGAGTGCGAGGAGTCCTTCGGGATTGGCGACTTTGATGCGCCCCTTACCCGTTACGACGACGGCTTTGAGGTTTTTCGAGCCGAACACCGCGCCGAAGCCGCCGCGGCCGAAGACCTGGTTGCTGGCCACACTTACGACCGACGATACGACGAGATGCTCGCCCGCCGGTCCGATGCATGCCACAACGACATTCCGGCCGTGCTTCTCGCGCAGAAGATTTCGGGCATTGCGGGTCGTTTTCCCCCACAGATCGCGGCCGTCGCGGATCTCCACATGACCGTCGCAGATCCACAGATATACCGGATGCTCGGCCTTGCCTTCGATGATGATGGCATCAAAGCCCGCCCGCTTCATGGTGGGAGAGAAGTTGCCGGTCGTCGAGTGTGTAAAGGAATGAACCGGGTACCACGTGGGGGATTTTCCCGCGAGGCTTCCCTTGCCGCTGCTGTTGGCGCCCGTGCCGTTGGCGGGGCCGGACGTCAGAATGATTTTGTTTTCAGGGTCAAAGGGCTGAACCTCCGGGCCGATCTCTTCCCAGTATATTTTTGCTGCCAGTCCCTTGGAACCGAGGAAACCCTCCACATAGGTCTCGGTCGGGAACGTGCTGACAGCGCCCGTTGTCAGGTTGACGCGCAGGATCTTTCCGACATATCCGTACTGTTCCATTATAAGTCCTCCCCTCTGTAGCCGCTCTCCACGCCGTCCTCACAGGTGAAGTATTTCAGCGCTCCGAACGGGCATGACTTCACGCACTCCGGGTCACCGCCGCACAGATCGCACTTGATGGCTTTCAGCTTCACGTCGTCAAAACGGATACGCGACGGCGTGAACGGACAGTGGCGGATGCACTCCTGGCAGCCGATGCAGAGATCCTCGTTGATGACGCGCGCACCGGTCTTTTTGTCGACGTAGATGGCGTTGCAGGGGCAGTAACGCATGCACTGCGGGTCGGTGCACTGCAGGCACGGCTTGGCCGTGTTGTCCCAGACGTCGTAGTCGTAATTTTCCACGCGGATTCGCGAAAGATGCGGCGCGGCCACACCGTCATGGTGCAGGGAGCAGGCATACATGCACGACATGCATCCGGCGCACATTTTGTCGTTGACAACGAGTACGCCCTTGCTTCTGGGTACTTTGATGGGAAGCGCGAAGGATTTTTTCGCCATGGCCGAGGCGGGACGCTTGGCATTCTTGTCCAGTGTGATCGCGTGCTTGGGGCATTTCGCGGCGCACGCTCCGCAGAGAATGCATTTGGTTTTATCAATGGTCCACGATTTCGTCTCCCGGTCGACGGTGAGTGCGCCGGCGGGGCAGTTCTTGGCGCAGAGGCCGCAATGGATACACGCATCGGATACAACAGGGAAGCTGTCTGACGGCATGGTGTGTCCCTCCTTATTTTTTCTTCTTCGAGGGCTGCAGCCGACCCGATCCGGCGGCCACGCCCAGTGATCCTAACCATATTATCGAAAACGCCCCCTTTGGCGCAATACTCTTAATTTATCATCTTGCGCGAGAATAATATGCTAATTATGTATACGCTTCGCACACTCTGTTGTATTTTTTCCGCCGAAGAGCGTCGTTCACGCCCGGCCGAAGATATAAAAATCCGCCGTTCGGATCACTCCGAGCGGCGGTCTGGCTTTATGGCAGCACCGCACAATGCCGTCTGCGGCGCTTTGCGGAAATTCTGCTCGCAAAGCGCTCCTGCCGAATTATGCGGTATTGCCTTATTCTTCAGGCTTTTTCTCCGGGTCTTTTTTGAAGAGCATCAGGAGCACGAAGAGGATACAGCAGACATTGATGACGATGTCGGCGATGTTGAATACCGCGAACTGCATGAACTCGAGCTCGAACATATCGACAACATAGCCGTACAGCGCCCGGTCGATGCCGTTGCCTATGGCGCCCGCCATGGCGAGCACCGCGAGCCAGCGCTCCCACGGCGCGGTGAGCTTCCCCTTTGCGAGCGCCCACACGACCAGCGCACAGAACGCCGCGAGCAGCGCGAGGAACACCCAGCGTCCGCCCGCGAGCATGCCGAAAGCAACGCCGCTGTTGCGGATGTGCGTCAGGTGCGCGAGACCCGGAACGAGTGCGATCTCCTCCGAGGCCGATGCGTTGAGCGGTATGTTCCGCACGATCCATGCCTTCAGCCCCTGATCGGCCGCTATGACTGCGAGCGATGCGAGGACATATCCCGCGATCGGCTGTTTTTTCTTTTCTGCCGGCATATCCGTCCCTCTTTCCCGGAAAAATTACGGGCTGCTCATAAAACCGAGCAGCCCGGATAAGTTTAAGGCAACACCGCACAATGTCGTCTGCGGCGCTTTGCGGAAATTTTGCTCCCGC
>CAVGGQ010000070.1:0-10247 GCA_963628785.1 Oscillospiraceae bacterium
GCTCTGATTAACTAATTTCTACCATGCAGGTGTCCAACTTGCACTTGCAATTTGCGAACAAAAAATAAATAATGAAAAAGAGGTAATTCCAATGAACAATTACGGCAAGCAGATGCGCGAACTGTTTGAGAAGAACGGCTTCGTTGTTGCTCCCGGTGCCCACGATGCCCTTACCGCGAAGATTATCGCCTACCTCGGCTTTGACGCCGTGTACATGACCGGCTACGGCCAGTCCGCCAGCGAGCTCGGCCAGCCAGACGTGGGTCTTATGACCCAGACCGAGATGGCCATGCGTGCCTCCAACATCGTGGAAGCCAGCGGCATCCCCGTTGTCGCCGACGCCGACACCGGTTTCGGCAATGCCGTCAACGTGCAGCGCACCATCCGCGAGTATGAGAAGGCCGGCGTTGCTGTCATCCAGCTCGAAGATCAGGTCATGCCCAAGAAGTGCGGCCACATGACCGGACGCCAGGTCGTCCCCATGGAAGAAATGGTCGGCAAGATCCAGGCCGCCGTTGATGCCCGCACCACCGATATGATGATCATGGCCCGCACCGACGCCCGCACCGTTTACGGCATCGACGAGGCCATCAAGCGCGGCCTCGCTTACAAGGAAGCCGGCGCCGACATCATCTTCATCGAGTCCCCCGAGTCCGAAGAAGAGATGAAGCTCATCAACAAGACCATCCCCGGCCTGACGCTCGCCAACATGGTCGAAGGCGGCCGCACCCCGATTTTCAAGAACGACGAGCTCAAGGAATTCGGCTACAACCTCGTTATCTACCCCACCGCCTCCACCTACGTCACCACCAAGGCTATGATCGATCTGTGGGAAGGCCTCAAGCGCGACGGCACCACCATCACCCAGCTTGACAAGATGGTTCCGCTTGCTCAGTTCAACGAGCTCATGGGTCTGCAGAAGATCCGTGACATCGAGCACAAGTTCGCTTCCTCCACCGGCCGCTGATCATCGGATAGGAGAGAGACAATGGCTGATTTGAAAAGCGTAGTTTCCGAAAAGTTTCCCCTTACGATGGGCGAGACCATCGCTCTTGCCAAGGAGTACGGTGTCCGCGTCGTGGATGTCGTTCTCACCGAGAGCGAGCTCCGCACCGGCCTTGACCGCGAAGGCGTGCTTAAGGCGGTTATGGAAGAATATGCCCACAACCTTAAGGCTGTGGAAATCGGTGTTAACGGCGGCAACAGCTTCCTGCTCGGCACTGTTCCCACTCAGCTCAAGGAAATGGGCGCCGGCACCATTTTCAAAGATGAGCTTCTCGACAAGGCCCTCATGTACACCGTGGCGGCCGAAGTCGGCAACCACTGCATCGGCGTGCGTCCCTGCGCCGGCACCGGCGATCCCTGCCCGTATACCGGTTTTGTCCGCGCCCTGATGGATGTCGGCACCGATGAGACTGCCATCGCCGAAGTTGCCGCCCTTATGCTCAAGGTCGGCAGCCTCTTCCGTGTGGCCAAAGTCACCACCGGCTGCAACCTCGAAGGCTACGGCGCCGGTTCGGCCGCCATTGCCGCCGCGACCGTTCACCTGAATAACGGCACGCCCGAACAGATGGAAAAGGCCATGGTTCTTGCCATGTCTCCGACCATCGGCGTACCCTGCACGCCGCGCGTACTCGTACCGGCTCTGTGCACCGCTCATGTCGGCGGCGCTATCATGGGAGGTATGTACGCCGGACGCCTGTGCACCACCGTGGAGATGACGGTTAACGTGCCCTTCGACGTCATGTTCGCCATGGCTTCTCTCGTGCACAAGGAATCCGCACATCACATTGTTCCCACAGTCGTGGAGTACATGGAGCCTTTCTTCCAGCGCACCGCCAACGTGGAATCCCTCGTTTCCGAGGAAGTCCACAAGGCCGACAAGGCACGCATCGAAGAGACGCTCGAAAAGGCGAAGGAAATTGCCAAGAAGATGGCGGACGGCTCCGCTACCATCATCAAGACCCTCGGTGACGCCGTTGTCGGCGGTTCCTCCCAGGCTGTCGGCTCTCCCACCAACTGCGCCCGCATCGCTCACGAGCTGATGAACGAAGGCGAGAAGGTCATTGAGATCACCATCGAGCTGTACCCCGAGCTCTTTGCCCGCCGCACCATCAATGTGCCCGGCGTGCTCATGGGCGCTGTGTACGGCTGCTCCACCTCCGATTATCAGACCTACGAGGTCGCCGTGGATCGCGTGAAGGCGGACGGCATCAAGGTCAACATCGTGTGCGGCGAGGAATACCAGATCCAGAAAGTCACGCTGCTCACCGATAAGGGCAACACTGTAATGGTCGACACTCTGAACCGCGGCGGCGGACGTCTCGTGCTCCGCAATGCCACTCCGTCTCTGGAGAAGGCACAGGAAGCCGCCAAGAAGCTCGGCATCGTAGTTGTCGAGTAATTGATCTCCCCGTAAACGAAACGACCCCCCACCGGCCGAAAAAGACCGGTGGGGGATTTCGCGTCTTTCACTATACATTGCCGCAGAACAATCTGTGCAGCACGGAATCAGTTGGCCTCCAGGATATACGCGCCCTGCGGCGCCAGGAGGGAATCGTCCCGCAGCGTGATGCGCGGCGCGAAGCGGTGCTCGCCTTCGGATGATGTGAAAACAGCCACAACATTGGCGCGCACATCGCTCTCGTTGCATCGCACGACGAACGCGCCGGACTCGACGGAGCTGAGCAGCAGCTCGCCTGGGTAGGCGCTGTAGTCGTTCTGCGTTTCGAGCACATAGTCATAGATGGAAAGACTCTGATCACCGCGCGGGATGAGGACATATACCTCGTCGCCCTTCGCGTCGACCATGCCGGCAAAGCCGGAGAGATACGATACGCCGACAAAACCCTTTTGCGTGAGAAGCTCCAGCGCGGCGTCGCGGAGCGATGCGGATGAGCTGCGCCCGAGATAAAGGGCAGCGCAGAATGAGCCGGTGTCGTAGAGCGTCTGCTGAAGCGCGTCCCACGAGGGCACGCCGCCCGGCTCCTCGGAGGGAACGGGCGTGGGCGAAGGCATCGGAGCCTCGCTCGCTTCCGGCTCCTCGCTCGGTGCGGGAGACGGTGTGTCCGTCGGGAGCGCGGTCGGCTCTGCGCTCGGGCTCGCCGTCACTTCCGCCTCTTCACTTTTCACAGGCGCCGCCGCGCCGCAGGCGCAAAGCGCGAGCACCACGGCGGTAATAAGTATCCATGCAAAAATTTGTTTCATAGAAAAAGGGACTCAGCCTGCGATGTCTCCGTCGTCAAAGGGGTTGCCGCATTCGGGGCAGAACTTCGGCGGATGCTTCGGATCGGATGGCTCCCAGCCGCACTTGTCGCACTTGTACTGCGGAATGCCGGCAGGCTTCTTTGCACCGCACTCGGAGCAGAATTTGCCTTTGTTCACCGCACCGCAGGAGCAGGTCCAGGTGTTGGCGCTCTCGGGCTTCTTTGCACCGCAGGAGGTGCAGAATTTGCCGGTGTTCGTCTGACCGCACGAGCAGGTCCAGCTGCTGGCTGCGGGAGCGGCCGCGGCCTGTGCCTGCTGCGAACCCATCTGATAGAGGTTCTGCGCGTTGAAGCCGCCGGTGCTCTGCGCCATATTCACACCCATAAAGCCCATGGCTGCGCCGCCCTGGTTCTTCGCGGCGTCCTGCATGGCGTTTGCCTGCGCACGCGCAAGGTTTGCCGCCGCCATGGTGGGGTTCATGTATGCCTTGGTCTGCTGCATCTGCTTGATCATCTGCTCGTCTTCTTCGCTCGCCTTCACGCTGGAGACGCCGAGAGAGACGATTTCAATACCGCGCAGATCGCGCCACTTGGAGGAAAGAACCTCGTTGAGCGCGGCGGACAGCTCCATCGTGTGGCCGGGCAGAGCGCTGTAGCGGATGCCCATATCGGAAATCTTCGCAAATGCGGGCTGCAGTGCCGTGAGAAGCTCGCTTTTGAGCTGACTGTCGATCTTGTCGCGGGTGTACGCATAGTCCACATTGCCGCAGATGTTCGTGTAGAACAGCAGCGGGTTCGTAATGCGGTAGCTGTACTCGCCGAAGCAGCGGATGGAAATATCGATGTCGATGCCGGCACTTTCGTCCACCACGCGGAACGGAACCGGAGAAGGTGTGCCGTATTTGTTGCCGACAAGCTCCTTGGTGTTGAAGTAATAGACGCGCTGGTCCTTGGCCGTCTCGCCGCCGAAGGTGAAGCGCTTGCCGACGGTCTTGAACACTTCCTTGATGTTGGAAGCGAGGTTTCCGCCGGCGAAGATCGAAGGCTCGGTGGAGATGTCGTAGACATACTCGCCCGGTTCGGCGCATACATCCACAACCTTGCTCTGCTCAACGATCATCATGCACTGGCCGTCCGCCACGGCAATGACGGAGCCGTTGGAAATGATGTTGTCCGTGCCGTTGTTCGAACCTGCAGAGGTGCGCTTGCGGCCCTTTACGGCGAGAACGTTCTCCGCAAGAGCGTCGCAATAGAAATACTCTTTCCACTGATCGGAAAGTACGCCTTTGACCGCATTGATGCCCGTATTGATGCCGGTTCTGATAAGACCCATGAGAATGCTCCTTTCTGATGGTGAAAAATGTTTTTGGCAATACCGCTTAATTCCGCAAAGCGCCGCAGATGACATTGTGCGGTGTTACCTTTTGTTATTTTCTGGTTCGACGCCGACTGTGAGCTCCCTGGCGGAGCGACACGGAGAGGGCACCGAGGATCAGCGAGAGTGTCACGATGCCCGCGAGAATGCCGAGCACCGCGGTGCGGGAAATGGGAGCCGAGCTTTCCGGTTCGGGTGTCGCCGTCGGCTCCGGTATCGGAGAAGCGGTGGGCGTGGGTACCGGTGTCACCGTCGGCTCTGCCGTTGGCTCCGGCGTTTCGGTCGGCTCGGGTGTGGACGTGCCTGCCAGTGTCGCTGTGGGCTCGGGCGAGGGCGTGGGGTCGCCCGAAATGACGGTCAGCGTGCCGAACGCCGAGAGCGTTTTCGCTCCGTCCGCGTCGGTAAAGAGACACTGCACGCGCCAGCCGTCGAGCGAGGCGGGGATGTCGAGCAGTGTGAGCGTATCGGTGCCCTGTCCCTCGGTGCGAAGCCCGGAGAAATACTCCGGCGCGGCATCGGCATTGTAGAGCGTGCGTCCGTCGGCACTGACGATGCGCCAGGAACAGTTTTTCGCGCCGTCGGCCTGCGCAATAAATACGGCGCTCTCCCATTCGTTCACCGTTTCGTTGGACGGATCCTTCGTCACGGAGATCTTATATAGCGCGCCGCGCGCCGCCGGAGCGGCGGCTGCGAGAAGCCATACCGCAAGCAGTACGGTAAAAACGCGCCGAATTGAGTGTTTCATAGCGGTTCCCCCTGTGGCTTCCGCGTCCCGGAAGCCGGATACATTTCCATTATACAACATTTCCGGTCAATAATCCAGTATTTTATATGATCGGCGGCATATTATCGGCGGCACAGCGGGAGTCAACGAAAAAGATCCGCGAAGCGCCGCCGTTCATTCTGTAAAGACAGAAAAACTCCCGCGGAGGTTCGCTCACTTAACCTGCCGCGGGAGAAACATGAGGGGGCAAAATTCAGTCTGCCTTATACGGAGGCAGGGAGATGCCGAGCTCGGCCGCCGCATCCTGCAGCGTGTCGAGCGCTTTGCGGATCTGCTCGGGCTTGTGCTCGGAGATGACGCAGAAACGAAGGCGTGCTTTGCCGCGCGGAACGGCGGGGTACACGGCGGAGGGGGCGAATACGCCGCGCTTCAAAAGTGCTATGGAGAGTGCGAAAGCATCCTCATCCGCGCCGACGAGAATCGGCAGAATGGCCGTCTCACCGGCAAGGCAGGTGTTGAAGTTGCGCTTGTGCGCCTCATCGAGGAAGCAGCGGATATTCCGGTGCAGGTCCTCCATGATGGACGGCTCTTCGCGCAGCAGGCGGATCGCTTCAAGCGTGGCTGCGGCAAGCGGGGGAGAGATGCCGACGGAGAACACAAATCCCGGCAGATTGTAGCGCAGATACTCAATGAGCGCATGACTGCCCGCGAGGTAGCCGCCGCAGGTACCGAGACCCTTGGAGAGTGTACCCATCTTGATGTCGATGTTGTCACCGGCGAGACCGAAGTACTCGTCTACGCCGCCGCCGGTCTTGCCGAGCACGCACGCCGAGTGCGCCTCGTCCACCATCAGGAAGCAGCCGTACTGCTTTTTGATGCGCACGAGCTCGGGCACGGGCGCAATGTCGCCGTCCATGCTGTACACGCCTTCGACAACGATGAGCACCTTGGCGTACTTGTCGCGGCAGGAACGCAGAATGCTCTCGAGCGCGGCGGTGTCGTTGTGCGGGAAAGGACGGCTCTCGGCATCGGAGAGGCGCGTGCCCTCGTGGATGGAGTTGTGCGCGAGCGCATCGTAAAGGATGAGATCGCCCTTGCCGCAGAAGTTGCCGGTGAAGGTCACATTGGTGGAGTGACCGCCGACGAGCACGACGGCATCTTCCGTGTGCTTCCACTCGGCAATGGCAGCCTCGAGCTTTTTGTGGATGGGCTTCTCGCCGCCGAGCAGACGGCTCGCGGATGCGCTGCAGCCGTAGTGTGCGGCGGCATCCTGCGCGGCCTTAATCGTCTCCTGACGGCCGGACATGCCGACATAGTTATAGGAGCTGAAATTCAAAATCTCCTGCCCGTCGTGGACGGAGGTGTCGCGCAGCGGTGAGTCGTTGCACAGGAAGTACGGGTTGCCGCTCTTCTCCGCCGAGCGCAGACGCTCCTGGAAAGCGATGTACTCCGGTGTATCCTCAAAGCGCGTGATCGGCGTGACGGGCTTTTCTTCTGCGGGCTTTTCCTCGATTTCGCCCTGCTCGAGCTTCAAAAGAAGAAGCGCCGCGTCCTCTACGCAGCGGCAGAGTGCGTATTCCTCTTCCGGCACGCGCTTTCCGCATACCTCCTCGAGATGCACCGCGACATCCAGACTGTCGAGACTGTCACCGCCGAGGTCATCGAAGAAGTCCACGGTGTCGGTAATGGTTTCGGGAGAGATCATCAGCGTCTGCGCAAACATCTCGCGCACCAGTGTGCGGAGCTCCGCAAGACGCGTGATTTCCTGTTCGTTCATAAGGTTGCCTCCTTTTTATTCTGCGTACATTTTGCCGAGAATAGCGTTGGCCGCCGTAGACGGCAGGAGACGCATAAGCAAAACTGCCATCTGATACAAAAATCCGACCGTGTAGAAGACCTTTCGGCTCTTCGAGAGCGCTGCCTGTCCGAGTACCGCGCCGACGACGGATGCATCCGCGCCGCCGCGCTCGTCCTTTTCCATTTTTGCCACGCTCCGCGCGATGCGCCCGCCGTAGGCATCGTCTCCGGCAAAGCTCCGCGCACGGGCGTCGGTGAAGCCGGTGTGCGTGTCGCCGGGCATCACGGCGCTGATGCGAATGCCGTAGGGCCGCACCTCGTTGGCGACGGACATCGTGAAAGAATTGATGGCGGCCTTGGAAACGGAATAGTAGGCCTGGAACGGGATCGGCGTCACGGCGGCCACGGAGCTCGTATTCACGATGCGCCCCTCGCCCTGTGCACGCATGATCGGCAGCACCGTACGCGTGACGCGCACCATGCCCCAGAAATTCACCTCGAGCTGCCGCTTGGCTTCATCGATCTCCGTAAACTCCGCCGCACCGGATATGCCGAAGCCGGCGTTGTTGAGCAGTATGTCGATGCGCCCCTCGGCACTCAGCACGGTCTGCACCGCTTCCGCCACGGACGCCTCGTCCGTCACATCCGCCGTGATGTGGTGCACAGCACCGCGGTCTTCTCCGCGGCGGGAAAGCTCATACACCGTGCAGCCGTGTGCGGCAAGATATTGCGCCGCTGCCGCCCCGATACCGGAGCTGCCGCCGGTGATAATCGCGACCTTTCCCATGCAAATGCCCTCTTTCCATAAAGCATAAAAATATTTATATAAATTTTTCGAAGTAAGTATACCGCCGACATACGGAATTTGTCAAATAAAATTTCCGTAAAATCGAAGCCGCACAATTCGGCAAATTGCTGAACGCCGCGCCGCTCCGAAGACGGTTCCCTTTGACAATCGGCGCCCGAAAGTTTATGATATCTCCGAAAAGAAAAGAAGGCAGCGCCGCAGACGACATTGTGCGGTGCTGCCATAAGAAAAGAGGTTTTCCCATGATTGCATTTGACCGTCATATATTCGAAGACTACGCCCGCGCCCTCTTTACGACCGACTCGCCGTCCGGCTGCACCGCAGAAGCGATCGCGCTCGTGAAAAAGTATGTGGAGGAGCTGGGCTTCACCGCGAAGCTCCACAACAAAGGCACGCTCGAGGTCGACATCCCCGGAAAGGACGCGAGCAGGACCGTGGCGACATCGGCGCATGTCGATACGCTCGGACTGATGGTTCGCTCGGTAAAGAGCGGCGGCACGCTCACGCTCACGAAGGTCGGCGGCCCCCTGACCCCGACGCTCGACGGCGAATACTGCACCGTCCTCACGCGCGAAGGCAAACGCTATTCCGGCACGATCCTCTCGCTCGCACCGGCCGCCCATGTTTTCCCGGATGCCGCCACGATGCCGCGCGATGTGGAGCATCTCGAGGTGCGTCTCGATGAGGAAGTCACGGACGCCGACGGCGTCAGGGCTCTCGGCATCGATAACGGCGACTTCGTATTCATCGACCCGAAATTCACCGTGACGGAGTCGGGCTTCCTGAAGTCCCGCTTCATCGACGACAAGGCGAGTGCGGTGATCCTCCTCATGCTCCTGTGCCACTGCAGCGAGCATAAAACGAAGTTCCTGCACCCCACGAAGATATACTTCAGCGTTTTCGAAGAAGTCGGCCACGGTGCGAGCGCCATCGCCCGCGATATCGATGAGTTCGTCACTGTGGATATGGGCTGTGTCGGCACCGATCTCGCGGGCAATGAGTACGCCGTATCCATCTGCGCGAAGGATTCCGGCGGCCCGTACGACTATGAGCTCACAAACCGCCTCATCGCCCTGGCCAAGACGCACGAGCTGCCGTACACGGTAGACATCTTCCCGTTCTACGGCTCGGATGTCGGCGCGGCGCAGCATGCCGGCGTCGACTGCAAAGGCGGCCTCATCGGTACCGGCGTGTGCGCCAGCCACGGTATGGAACGTACCCACATCAAAGGCATCGAAGCCACTCTCAAGCTCCTATACCTCTACCTCTGCGGTGAAGAGTAAAAAAAGCAGACCCCTTTTCCGGCACCGGAAAGGGGTCTGCACATCTATTAAAGAATCCATGCGAAATTTACGCCGGAAAGCCCGATGAAAAATCGTTCAGTCGAGAAGCTGCACAAAGGCTTTCTGCTCCGGAGAGAGGGATGTACTGCGATTCCAGATAAGGTATGCTTTGGAGATGATCTCCGGACTGTCGATGCGCTTCATGATGAGCGTGGGGTCGGAATTCTGTATGGCGGAGGTGTAGGGCGCGATGGCCACGCCGATACCGGACGCCGCCCAGCTCAGTGAGGAGGAAATGTTGTCGTTCTGGCAGATGATATTCGGAATAAAGCCCTGACGGCGGCAGGCGTTTGTAAACAGCTCGCAATACCGCCGGTGAATGATGATGGGTGTGTTCTGCAGACTGGTGAGCGGCACAACTTCGGAGTTCAGATTGTCGAAGAACGTGACCTTCCCGATAGCGGTAAAGTAGTCCTGACCGCTGACACCGAGCGCGGCGTCATGGATGGCGCGCGAGTTGTAGGCACTTACGTTAAACGGTTCGCGGACAATACCGAAATCCACCGATCCGTCGGCCAGCATGTCGAGAATGGTCGTCGTGCTGCCTTCGTGCAGCATAAATTCCACATGGGGAAAGCGCTCCTTGAGCTTTAGAACCTTGTCCGGCAGAACGCGGTCGCATATCGAGGAAATGGTTCCGAGATGGATGGTATAGCGATCCTCTTCATCGGAAGACTGCATAACGAGAAGTGTTTCGTTTACCTTGTCAACGATTTCCTGCGCTTTCTCGCGCAGCAGGATCCCCTTGGGGGTGATCACCATGTTTTTCTTGTCGCGGACAAAAAGCTGACAGCCCAGCTCCTCCTCCAGACTCTTGAGCTGTAGGCTGAGCGGCGGCTGAGAGATGCGAAGGGTGTTGGCGGCTTTTGTAATACTTCCGTTTTCGGCAATGGCCAGGAAATATTCGAGCTGTTTGAGTGTCATAAGAGGATTCCTTCCTTCTTAAGGAACCTCTGAATAAATAGCTTTTGGGGATTCAAGGGGTGTCCTTTAA
>CAVGGQ010000071.1:0-9939 GCA_963628785.1 Oscillospiraceae bacterium
GCCTAGGCCAGTATCATGGCCTTATAGGCCTAGAGCAAACCACGGGCTTTGCCCGTGGTTATGATTGGATCAACCACTGGAGCAACGCCGCTAACTTAGTGACATTGCCGTTTGTCTGCACTCTTTCATTCCTATTTGTTCGGACGCAAAGCGGCCGAATGGTTGATTACTATGAAAAGCAGCGCTCGAAGCACGAAACTGACGCCGCGGCAGATACGAAAGATCGTTATCATCGCGGTTGTTGTCGCGGCGGTCATCGCAGCGGTCGTGCTCTATCTCCGCAAAAAAGTCAAAGACAACTATGCAGTCGACACGACGCTCTCGGTCACCTCCGTGAGCGTAACGGTCGGCAGCATCAGCACCTCGGTATCCGGCTCGGGGCGGCTCGGTGATGACGATGCCGAGCAGATCGACATTCCCTCCGGCGTCGAGCTTGAGAAAATTTATGTCTCGCTCGGCGGCAAGGTGAGCGAGGGCGACATCCTCGCCTCGGTGAAAATGAGCTCGGTGCTTTCGGCCATGTCGTCCGTGAGCGATGAGATCGAGACGCTCGACAGTGAAATTTCCTCGGCGGCGTCCTCCGGCACGAGCACATCGATCACATCTTCCGTCTCGGGGCGCGTAAAAAAGATCTACGCCGAGACCGGCGACGCGATCGCGTCAGTCATGTATGAGCACGGCGCGCTGGCTCTGGTGTCGCTTGACGGTTATATGGCGGCGGACATCGAAACGGATGCGCTCGCCGCAGGCGACAGCGTGACCGTGACGGCTTCCGACGGCAAGGCCTACACCGGAACGGTTTCGGAAGTGTCGCTCGGCACGGCGACGATCCTCGTGACCGACAACGGCACGGTGTACGGTGACACCGTAACGATCTCCTCCGCCGACGGTGAGACGCTCGGCACGGCGGAGCTCACCATCCATGATGAGCTGAAGGTCGTCGGCTACACCGGCACGGTGTCAAAGATCTCTGTCACCGAAAACAGCGCGGTGTGCTCCGGATCCAAGCTCTTTACGCTCACCGACACGGCCAAAGCCGCGAGCTATCAGTCACTCCTCTCGCAGCGCGGCGAGAAAGAGGAAACGCTCGAGCAGCTCATCTGCATCTACAAAGAGGGCGCACTCTATACGACTCTCTCCGGCACCGTGAAGCAGATCTCCGCGGAGGTCGGCAGCACAGAGAGCGGGCAGTATTTCTCCGTGAGCCCGGACACCACCATGTCCATGAGCGTGAATGTGGATGAGAGCGACATTCTTTCCATCTCCGTCGGTCAGTCGGCAATCGTGAGCGTGGACTCCATTGAAGATCAGACACTTCCCGGCACCGTGACCGCCATTGACAAAATCGGCACGAGCTCCGGCGGTGTCACGATCTACACGGCGACTATTACCATTCAAAAGACGGACGATATGCTCTCGGGCATGTCTGCCTCGGCAACCGTCACCATCGAGGGCGTGGAAGACGCACTCCTCATCCCAGCGGACGCACTCAACAAAACGAGCAGCGCCTACTACGTTTACACATCCTATGATGAGAGCACCGACGAGCTATCCGGCATGACCGAGGTCACCGTAGGTATCACAAACTCCAAATATGCCGAGATCACCTCCGGCCTTTCCGAGGGCGACACGGTGTATTATACCGAACAGCAGACCGACAGCTTCAGCTTCGCCGGCATGGGCGACTTCGGCGGCAATGTGGACTTCGGCGGCGACATGGACTTTTCCGATTTTCCCGGCGGTGGCTTCGGCGGAGGCGGACCGCAGGGCGGCAGCTTCCCGGGCTGAGAGGCGGCGAGAAAATGATCCGCATCAAAGATCTGTGCAAGTGCTATACCATCGGCGATGAGAATGTCCACGCGCTCGACCACACAAACCTGCATGTTCGCCAGGGAGAGTTCGTGAGCATCATCGGTCCCTCGGGCAGCGGCAAATCCACGCTGATGAACATTATCGGCTGCCTCGATACTGCGGACAGCGGCGAGTATCTCCTCGACGGCATTCCTATCGAGGACTACTCGGAAAAAGAGCTCGCCCGCACGCGAAACCGCAAGATCGGCTTCGTATTTCAGAGCTTCAACCTGATCCCCAAGCTCACGGCGGAAGAAAATGTAGAGCTTCCGCTCATCTATCAGGGCGCCAAAAAAGCCGAGCGCACCGAGCGTGTGGCGGCGGCGCTCGCACGCGTGGATCTGTCGCACCGCGCCCGCCACTATCCCACGGAGCTCTCCGGCGGACAGCAGCAGCGCGTGGCGATCGCCCACGCCATCGTGACGCGCCCGTCGCTCATCCTGGCGGACGAGCCGACAGGCAACCTCGACTCGAAAACCACGCGGGAGATCATGGATATTTTCCACGAGCTCCACGAACAGGGCAACACCATTGTCCTCATCACCCACGACAGTACGGTCGCGGTGCAGGCCGAGCGCCGTGTACATATTCTCGACGGACGCCTGACGGAGGTGGAAGCATGATTGACACATTTCGGCAATCGGTACGCATGGCGCTCAAATCCATCGGTGGCAATAAAATGCACGCCTTTCTCACGATGCTCGGCATCATCATCGGCGTCATGGCACTGGTCATCCTCGTGAGCCTTGTAAACGGTGCAACCGGCACCGTGACCGACACAATTTCCTCGCTCGGCACGGACCTGCTCACCGTGACGATATCGGACGACAAGTGCTCGCCCGTCACGCTCTCCGACCTCACCGAGTGGTCGCAGACGGACGGCATCGGACAGACGGCGGCCTCGCAGACAACGAGTGCCACGGCCAAGTACGACACGACATCCTCCGCTGTGCAGCTTTACGGCGTCACGGCATTCTACAGCGACATTCAGGAGATGAACGTTCTGCTCGGACGGTTCATCAAAACCTCGGATGTCGACAACCACACGCAGGTGTGCGTCATCAACGAAAACGCCGCCGAGGAGCTGGTCGGCTACACCGATTGCCTCTGCGAGCAGATCTCCCTCAACGGCACAAAGTATACGGTCGTCGGCGTGCTGGAGGACAATGAAAGCTCCCTTACGGCTGTGTTCTCAAGTGATTCGCTCGTAGCGTACGTTCCCTACACCTCGCTCGTTCGCCTCACAACAGATGTATCCTCGAAGATTACATCGTTCTATGTGAGCGCGCCCTCGGACGGCACCATGTCGGACGCAGAGAGCGTGATGACCGCCATCCTCCTCGAACGCTTTGACGAGGATGAGGACGCCTTCACCGTGAGCTCGCAGGACATTCTCGAGGACACCATGTCGAGCATTACTTCAATCCTCGCCATCCTCCTCGGCGGCATTGCCGCCATATCGCTCATCGTCGGCGGCATCGGCATTATGAACATCATGCTCGTCACCGTAACGGAGCGCACGCGCGAGATCGGCATCCGCAAAGCCATCGGTGCGAGCCGCGGCGTCATCCTCCAGCAGTTCCTCGCCGAGAGCGTGGTGCTGTGTATGTTCGGGTGCGCCATCGGCATTTTCCTCTCGTGGGGTACGCTCAAGCTCATCGGCGTTATCACCTCAAGCCTGAATCTCACATTTGATATGAACGGTACGGTCGTGCTCATCGCGGTGGCGTTCTGCTTTGCCATCGGCGTCGGCTTCGGACTGTATCCGGCGAACAAAGCGGCAAAGATGAAGCCCATCGATGCGCTGCACTACGGAGGCTGAATATGGAAACAACGAAAAAGCCCGGAGGCAGAAAAAAGTTTTGGCTCATCGGCATAGCACTGCTCCTTGTGGCGGCTATCGCGGCGGCTCTCCTCCTGAACCCCTTTGCGAACACGATGAAAAGCTCCGTTACGGTGGTGAGTGAGGTATGAAGCGGCACAGCACAGCTTGGCACGATCACGGAGAATTACACCTCGGGCGGCACGATCGCCGCGGCCGAGGCACAGACTGTCACGCTCGCCGGCAGCATCACGCTCACAAGCTGGGCAGTGAACGAGGGCGACTATGTGGAAGCGGGGGCACTCCTTGCAACGGCAGACAAAAACTCCGTTCTTACCGCCATATCGGACGTAAACGATCTTCTCGAAACACTCGATGCCGCCATCGAAGAGAGCCGCTTGGAAACGGGCACAACCTCTGTCACCGCTCCGGCGGCGGGACGAGTGATGCAGGTCTATGCGCAAAACGGCGATGTCGTTGCGGATGTGATGTACGAATACGGCGCTCTCGCGCTCCTCTCGCTCGACGGTCTTCTGGCGGCGGACATCGAGTCCGATGCTCTCACAATCGGCGATAAAGTCACCGTGACGCTCTCGGACGGAACGGCGTTGGAGGGAACGGTCGCCTCACGCTCTGAATCCACGGTGACCGTGACCGTTTCGGACACCGAAGCGGCCCTCGACGACACGGTCACCGTCTCGGACGGCGACGGTGCGGCGCTTGGCACGGCGGAACTTCGCATAAACAGCGAACTGCGCGTGGTCGGGTACGAGGGAACGATCTCCTCGGTCGGCATTTCGGAGGGCAAAACGGTGAGCGCGGGACAGCAGCTCTTCTCACTCACCGATGCCGCGGACACGAGCCGCTATGAACTGCTCTCCGAGCAGCGGCGCACGCTGGCCGCGCAGCTGCAGGAACTCTTTGCCGTATACGAGACCGGCGGCATCTACGCCGAAACGGCAGGCGTCGTTTCCGGCCTCAACGAGGACATCGTCGGCGTGTCGGCAAGTGAGTCGGCATCCACCGGCGGATCGTTCCCCGCGGGCGGCTTTCAGATGCGCATGACGCATCTTGACAGCGCATACCGCGTGACGCTCCTCTCCGACACCGAGCCGGAAAAGACCGAAAACGATGCAGGATCGGGCGAAGTGCCGACACCGGACGGCACCGTGCCGGGTGAAGGCGAAAAACCCGAGCCGGGCGTGGACATCGTGCGGGAAGTCATCGGGAAAGTGACCGAGATCCGGCAGAACGAAGACGGTTCGCTCACGGTCGTCCTGCAAGTGACGGACGGCAGCACTCTCAAACTTTCCGCCGGCGAGCTCGGCGCGCAGGCGGCGAGCGTGCAGACCGGTGACATCCTCATCCTCGGCTATACGGAAGATGGGACCCTCGCCGGCGTCGAGATCTACCGGAGCGCATCGTCCTCCGGCGGCGAAATGCCGGGCGATTTCGACATCGGCGGAGGCATAAGCATCGGCGGCTTTTCGGTCGGTACGACAACGGCAACCGAAGAGGACGAGGACTATGCGATGAGCGAAACGGAACTGTGCACCCTCACGCCGTACGACACGGCGGAGATCCTCCTCACAGTGGACGAGCTTGACATCGGCTCCCTATCCGCCGGGCAGCCGGTAACCGTGACGCTCGATGCGCCCGCGGACCGGAGCTTCTCCGGCTGCATCACGGAGATCGACCCGAATGGCTCCTATTCCGGCGGCAGCACGAAGTACACCGTCACGGTGCAATTCGCGCGCACCTCGGATATGCTCGAGGGCATGAACGCCTCCGTATCGGTGCAGCTCGCAGAGCACGAGAATCTGCTCCTGATCCCCGCTGCAGCTGTGCAGGAGGATGAGAGCGGCGCCTTCGTCTATACCGCGCAGGACACCGACGGCAGCCCCGCCGCCCGCACAGCAGTCACCACCGGCCTTTCCGACGGCGAAAATGTCGAGATCCTCTCCGGCTTCGCCGAAGGCGGCAGCTACTGCTATACCTACGCCTCCTCCCTCGAATACAGCTTCGGAAAATAAGCAAATAAGAAAAGAAGATACCTCCTCGGACGGCACCGGACTCATGCAGAAAGGCAGAGCATCCAGCGGTGTTTCATCAGAGGTATCTTCTTTTTTATACTGTACTGCAGGCTCCGCTGCCTTCAGGTAAAGTCCTTTTTATCGGACTTCGCAAACCGTATACTTACCTCAGAAAGCAAGAGAAGCCAACGGCTTCGGGGAGGATACGGCAATGCGCGGATATTACACCTACGGCGGCTACTACGGATTTGTGAGCGGAAAGTATATGCTCTTTGCCAGCGAAGGCGACTACTACGACTACTTGACCGGCGAGAACGCCTGACCGATAGAAATACGCCCGCAGGAAACTGCGGGCGTATGATGCTTATATGCGGTGATCAGCCGGCTACATAGAGCGGCATGTAGATGGTCTGGCCGACATAGTATGTGGCGAGATTGTCGCGGTTGTTGAGGCGCTGCAGAAAGGTCAGGTTGTTCTCGTAGCTCAAACCGTACCGCTGGCAGAGGTCGTACACCGTATCGCCGGCGACGAGCTTGTGCGCCATGATCTTGTAGTACGGACCGGAGGACGGGTAGGTGGTCGAAGGAATGAGGATCGTGCGGCCGGGCATCAGGTAGGTGTAGCTCGAGATGCCGTTGAGGCGCTGGATGGCGGCGTCGTTCGCGGAGAAGTCCACACCGTATTTCTCGCAGATGCCGATGACGGTCTCACCGTACTGCAGCTTGTGCGGAATGACGAGGTAGCTGAGCGTGTCGGCCGTGGGAATGTTCGGCGTTGCCGTGGGAGCAGCGGCCGTGGCAGCCGAGCTGCCCGACACCGGTGTCGCCGTGGCTGCGGCGGAGGAGCCGCCGGGTGCCGCCGTTGCGGAGGAGGTAGCCGGCGTGGCGGTCGCGGTCGGCGTTGTCGATTTGCCGGTCGCCGCGGCTACATAAAGCGGCATATAGATGATGTTGCCGGGCATCATGCTGTTGTAGGCAAGATTCGGGTTGAGCTGCGTGATGAGATTCGAGTAGGTGTAGTAGTTGAGACCGTACTGCTCGCACAGACCGAACACCGTGTCGCCGGAGACGATCTTATGTGCCATGATCTTGTAATACGAGCCGGAAGTCGGCACGGCCTTGGTCGGGATCAGGAGCACCTTGCCGGGCATCATGTAATTGTAGTTCGAGATGTTGTTGATGCTGCGGATGGTCGCATCGTTCGAAGAGAAGTCAATGCCGAGCGCGGCGCATACACCGGATACGGTCTCGCCGTACTGCAGTGTATGCTGTGCGAGATAGTAGCTCACTGTGTCGCCGGGAAGAGACGAGCCGCCGCTGCTGCCCGATTCGGTGACAACGACCTTGGAGGCCTGATATACGCCGCCGGAAGCGCTATAGGTGACGGTCGCAATGCTTCCGACCTTGGCAGTGCCTGTGATACCGGCGCCGCGGATGCCGAAGGAGATGCCTCCGACCGTAATGGAGTTGCCGGTCACCTCGGTGATGGTGCCGGTATAGGTGCCGCTGCTGTCCGGTGTGGGCGTGGCCGGGGAAGGCGTAGCGGTCGGCGATGTGGTGGCCGACGGAGTCGGCGTTGCAGCACCGGCGGGCGTCACATAGATGGGCAGGATGAACTGCTGACCCGCCATAAATACGCTCAGATTGTTGTTGAGCGCGGCGAGCAGCTTATAGTTCGCGTTGTAGTCGATGCCGTAGCTCTGGCAGAGCGCGGCGGGTGTTTCGCCCGCAACGAGCGTGTGCGAGAGCAGACTGTAGTAGGCGGCATCGGTCGTGGCGCTCGTCGTCGGGAGCCAGAGTACCTTGCCGGGCATCATGTAGTTGTAGTTCGTGATGTTGTTGATCTTGCCGATGGCATCGATGTTGGAATTGAAGTCGATCTTCTTATCCTGACACACGGCATAGATCGTGTCTCCTGCCTTGAAGGTATAGGACGTGAGATAGCCTATCACCTTGTCATCTGCGGCGAGCGCCGAGCCGGTGAGACCGGGAACGAGCGCTACGACCATACAGACGGCCAGCAACAGGGAAAGCAGACGTTTTTTCATAACAGGTACTCCCTCCGTATTCTCTGAGAAAACAATACTAATTAATAACTTTATCTTACCGTAAGACGCATGGGGAAGAGGATTCGTTCGGTTTTGTTTCAATGACATTCAGGAGAGCAGAGTGATCGGATCGATGTCCTGCCACGAAACGCCGATGCGGTTGCCCTCTGCGTCGACATTGTCCTGTGCAATTTTGCCGGTGTAGGTCATGGTGCCGTCAACGAGCGTGAGGACATACTGCGCGTCCGCATCGTCGGTGATCCACTCCGTGCCGGAGAAGGACGAACCCTCGTCGGGGAAGAAGTCCTGCTCATCGAGCGACATGAGCCGCATATCGCCGGGGAAGAGACCCTGCGGAGCTTCGCTGATGCGGTGGGCGTGCCAGATGGCCGTGATCTCACCTTCAATGTACTCGACGATCGCCTTGTCGGTCGCCGTGTACAGAAGATAGCGGTCGTTGCCGATCGGGACGAACTCCGTGAACTCGGTGAGCTCGCCGTCAAGGTACGCACGCACGCGGATGGCGCCGGTCAGCCCGTCGCAGTCCCACTGACATTTGCCCTCGCGGTCGACTTCAACGCCGGAGGTCTTGTCCACATAGGTGTAGGTTGCCTCATAGCGCCCGACGGCGGTCATGGTGAGATCGGCGTCGGGGAATGTCTCGCGAAGCGCTACGAGCGAGGCATCGAGGTTGTCCGCGCTCAGCTCGCGTCCGAGCGAAGGGTACACCATGGAAAACGGCACATACACGAGCAGAAGATAATTTGAGTTCATATAATAGCTGTCGGGGTAAAGGCTCGCAAGCTGCGCGTTGTGCGCATCAATGCGCGTTTGCACGGCATTCTGCAGCGCACCGTAGATCGAGGTGAACTGCACATAGGCCTCGGCAAAGGTAATGCCCTCATCGGCCTCCGCGACGGAAGCACCGGAAACGGAAGCGGACTCGCCGCTCTCCGCAGTGTCCTGCGCCGTACTGTCACTGCCGCACGCGGCCAGAGAGAGAAGCATAAGGGCGCAGAGAATAAGAGAAAGGATCCTTCGTTTCATGGAAAATCTCCCGATGGTTTCAAATTCTGCATAGGGGGCAGTCTCGTTAACATAATATTATGCCATAATATGGGAAAAAAGCAAGCCCCAAGAGAAAAATTTTCCGAGAATAACCGCAGAAAATCAGTTTACATCCTCTTCCACGGACTCCGGGGCGAGCTCGAGGAGGGCGGGATTGCGCAGAAAGTACTTCAGACACTTGAGAGCACTGGCAAAATAGTAGCTGCCGGCGATGCGTCCGTCGCAGACAAAATGAAGATCGACATAGTGCCGCTCCACGCCGGAGGGCGTGCCGTCGCACTCATTGACCTTGCGCCGTGCGCCGAACGATACGGCGCAGGGGATCGTGCCGAAGTCGGCGAGATTCGGCTCGGCGGCGGGAATGCCGAGACTTCCGAGATCGAGCATCGATACGCTCGCGTGGAACGGACTCGCGTCGAGCCATGCGCGCGGCAGCCGATCAAAGTAGTCCATCAGGCGGAAAATGCGCATGGCGATGCGCAATATCCCGCGCGGGAGCCGCATGAGGTCGTTGGCAATTTTTTCAGGCGCACTCGGTGCGGTGTCGGCCCGGACATCGTCGATGACTTCGGTAAGCTTGCGGTAGACATCGAACACGGTGTCGGTCGGAGCAAACGCGACCTTCACGGTCGTTTCCGTCGCAGTGACGGATGCACTGCGCTTGACAGGGAGCACGACTTCAATGTCATTGCGTGCATAGATGCGCCGTCCGGCCACAAAGCGGTTCATGCCGGGGCGCATGGATACCGTACGGATGTATGCGGCGATGACGATGTGCAGAAAACCGAGATTGGACCAACCGTCATTGCGCTTTTCCCGCAGCCATTTCTCAATGGCGGATACCTCAACGCTGTCCGCGAGAGAACAGACGGCGTCACTGCGGCGGCGCAGAAGGAACGGCGTGATGCGGTTGTATGCGGGCAGAGAGCGGATCTGCCGCCCTTCGCGGCGGTCACTCATTCGTTTGGCAGTGTAGCGGTCGGGCATAGGATGATCTCCTTTACAAAGCGTATGCTGTATTGCTGTATTCGGGGACAATTTTGCGGGCTCGATTTGCGGAATAACGGTTTTATTGCCTGTTGTATCTGCGGGATTGTTCTTCAATAATATAGTAATG
>CAVGGQ010000072.1:0-9796 GCA_963628785.1 Oscillospiraceae bacterium
ACGCACTGCGGCATGAACTCCGCATCGGAAGGGTTATATTTCAAGGTGCCGCTCGTGCTCTTTCCGCAGACGCCGGAACAGGGTGCCGTAGCCAAACGCGTCGAAGAGCTCGGTGCCGGTGTCCGGCTGAGATCCATATCGGAAGAAGATGTTCTTCATGCACTGGAAACCGTGCTGAATGATTCGGCATATAAAGAAAGCGCCGTGCGGGTATCCGAGAGCTTTCACTCCTGCGGCGGTGTGAATGAGGCCAAGTCGTTTCTCGAAAATCTTGCGAAATAAATCTGCTCCGGGCAGCGATCTTCTCTGCCCGGAGCTTTTTGTTTACCGTAATTCGTTTTACATATTATTGTTAACATATTTAAATTAACATATTTTTGTTGTCGTATTCTGGTTATCATAATATCATATACATAACTTATTTGTCATAATAAATTTTACATAATTTGATCCACATAATTTCATTGACATAAACAATATTTCGTACTTGCAACGGACGGCTTTATCAAGTATAATCGGAGAAGAAAATCCGGTTTGAAGGAGCTTGCTATGGCCGCAAAAGATAAACGAAAAACGACCGGGGCACTCGGAATCGTGCTCGCGCTTGCGCTGACGCTCATTTTGTCGGCGGGGCTGCTGTACGGGGTCTATTCCTATGCCGCCTCGCAGCCGAGTCCCGCGGGAGAAACGGAGAGTTCGGCAGCGCGTACATCGTCTCTCTCGCTCTTCGATGCGCCGCCGGCCGTCTCCAATGAGGAGCCAACCCCGGCCGGGATTCCCTCGGAGGGTACAGCGCGGGAATATGACTACAAGGAAATTATCGCGGATGAGGGCGGCCTTCTTTTGGCACGCATTGTCGGCAAGCGCTGGAGCGGCTATATTGCCGTCATCGACGATCCGATGCGCGTATCCGTGTCCACATGCAGCTATTTCAGTGCCGATGCCTACGGGCTTTCCGTGGCGCAGCACGCAGAAAACAGCGGTGCGGTTCTCGCTATCAACGGCGGCGGCTTTGAAGATCCGGGCGGCGGCGGACGGGGCGGCATGCCCATCGGCAACGTGGTCGCAAACGGCGTGATGCTCAATCCCGGCGGCGGTTCGACCGTCGGCATGGATGCCTCCGGGCAGCTCGTGGTCGGTGAAATTTCCGGCAATGATTGCAAGGCGATGAATCTTCTCTGGGCCGTGAGCTACGGCCCCACGCTTGTTGAAAACGGTGAGATTCGCTCGGGGCTCGATGATCTTTATCTCGAGCCGCGCACGGCCGTGGGGCAGCGTGCGGACGGCGCGATCATCTTTGTCGTGCTGCAGGGACGTCAGGCGGCCACGCTCGGCGTATCGCGGCAGGAGCTTGCCGAGATCATGGTCGAGTACGGTGCGGTCAACGCTGGGAATCTGGACGGCGGCGCTTCGAGTGATATGTGGTATAACGGTGAATATGTGAACATACGCAATTCGTCCGGCGGACCGCGCGGCATTCCCACGGCGCTCGTCGTGGCGCCGGGAGCGTAAGGAGGGCAGAGCATGAAACGAATCGTACTTCTTCTTGTCTGTCTTCTTGTATTTCTGGCAACGGTTGGCGGTAGCGCGGCGTGGATGTACTTTTCCCCCAACGGTCCCCTCGCGCCGACAAGTTCCGCCGATGCAGTGCAGGCGCTCTTGGAGAGCCGCAGTTCCGCCGATTGGCGCGAGGATTTTGACCGCCTTACGAGCATTGAAACGACCGAGTTTGAAAACAGCGCCGACATTGTCGACGACCTTTTTACTGCCGCGGCTTCGGGGAACAGCTTTTCCTTCCGCGAGGACAGTGAGAGTTCTGCGCGCAAAGCGCCCGTGTACATTCTCTCGGCCGGCGACACGGATGTTCTGCGGCTCGTATGCTCTTATGACACCGCTTCACGCACATGGAAAGTAGAGTCTGCGGCGCTGCCTGAGCTCAGTGTAGAAACGCGTACGCTTACGATCACCGTGCCCGAGGGTACGGCAGTCCGGGTGAACGGCATCGCCCTCGGCGATGAATATATTACCGACAGCGATGTTCCGTATGACAACATCACGGAGTTGGAGTCTCGCTTCGACTCTTGCCCGCACCGCGTCACTTACTCGGTACCCGGCATTTACGAGGCCGTGAGCGTGGAGACAGAGCACGAGGGCGGCATACTGGTACTTGAGTCGGACGGCACGAACTGGGACTGCACCGTGCCCGACGCGGCGGGGTATGCCTTTCGTCTGACCGCGCCGCAGGAGGCGAGCGTAACGGCAGGCGGCGCACAGCTCGGCGAGCAGCAGGTCGTCTCTCACGAAGTACTGCCGACACATGTGGACATTCCCGAGGATCTGAGCGGCTCGCTGCCGGTGTATACGGTGTATGCGGTCGGAGAGCTCTACTCGATTCCGGAATTTACCGCCACGATGCCCGACGGTACGGTGCTGCAGCAGACGACCGACACAGACGGCAACCCGAGCTTCGAGCTGCCCGGCGACGAGGCGCTCTATGCCGAGTGCCACGAGCGCGTGGAGGAGTATCTGCGTGAAGTCGCGGAGTATGGTGCAGGGCACACGGCATACCATAATCCGAACGCCTATGTGGTGTCCGGCACGAGTCTGAGCGATTATTTCCGCTATGCGATTGACTCGCTGCACTGGACGGTGGGTGTGTCGATCGAGTTCGGCGAGGTCACATCCTGGGGATATGTCCCGCTCGGAGACAGTGCGTTTCTCTGCGAGGCGCAGGCGAACTTCACTACCAAGACGAGCTACCAGACCAAGGACATCACCGTGGATTACGAGCTGCTCTGGGTCAACCAGAACGGTACCTGGTATGTTCAGGACATGAGCTTTCTATAACGGCAACAGCACCGGCGGTCGGAAAAAGACGACCGCCGGTGCTGTTTTTATGCTCTGTTTTCCTCTATGAGTCGGCGCATATCTTCGGGCATGGGGGCTTCGAGGGTGAGAAAATCACCGGTAACCGGGTGGCGGAGACGGAGGTATGCCGAGTGAAGGGCGGGGCGGGCGATGCGCTCGTCCGGATTTCCGTAGAGCGTGTCGCCGAAGAGCGGACGGCCGACGGAGGCCATGTGCACGCGGATCTGATGCGTTCGTCCGGTGAGCGGCCGCACACGCAGGAGCGCACCGTCCGGGAAGCGCTCGAGCACCTCGAATTCGGTGCGGGAGGGCTGTCCCTCGGGGCTTACGGTGCGTTTGGTCGGGGCGTGCGGATCGCGCGCGACAGGCGCATCGATCGTACCGGAATTTTCCGTGAACCTGCCTCGTGCGAGAGCGAGATACTCACGGCAAAAGTCGTCCGTGTGAAGCATACGCCGCAGGAGGTCATGTACGTAGGCACTTTTCGCGATGACCATCAGGCCCGAGGTGCCGCGGTCGAGGCGGCTCACCGGATGAAAGGCAATATCTCTCCCCCATCGGTACGCAAGAGCGTTCGCCACCGTGCAACCGTTGCCGCCGGTCGAGCCGTGTACGGCCATGTCCGCGCTTTTGTTGAGCACGGCGAGGTCTTCGTCTTCGTATACGAAATTGAGCGGTGCTTCGATGGGATCGGCTTCATTATGTAATCCCGCATCGCCGACTTCAACGCAGAGGGTGTCACCCTCCGCAAGGCGTGCGTTTGTGAAGACCCGCTCGCCGTTTCGCATAAGGCCGGTCTCGCGCAGCTTGATGCTTGCGATCTGTCCCTCGGCCATGTGGAGCTTCGCGCGGAGCAGATGCTTTACCGTGCTGCCGTCACATGATGCGTCTATCCCGATTTTCAGCGTCCGCATGAATTTTTCATTCCATTCTTATGGTATATGTGGTAAAATACACTCGTGTGAATTTCGACAGGAGGGAAGGTTTCTTATGAAATACCTTCGTGCTGCCTTTATCATAGCATATCTCACGGTGCTTTGTCTTTATTTCTTTTCGGAAACGAGCGGAAATTTCAAACGCCGCGCCGTAAATAAAATCGTGCTTGCCGTGCTCTTTGAGGCCTACGCCGTATGCGCGTATCTGCTGCACTCGCCGCTGTTCAGTATGCGGATGGTACTGCCGATTGGACTGTTCTTCGCGTTTCTCGGGGATATATTACTGCTGTGGAGCTTCGTGCGCGGTGGCATCTGCTTCAGCATCGGCAACTTCTGCCTGCTTGCGTATGAGATTCTGCTCATGCGGTATGAGCACATTTCAGCCCTTGCGCTCCTGCCGGCGACTGTCATTTTTTTCCTTTTCTGGGGAACGACGATGCTTCTCTATCAAAAGGAATACATTGATTTCAGCAGCGTGAAGATTTTTCCCGCATACCTTTTCAGCGTTTCCGTGCATGGCTCTCTCGGGGCCGTGCTTGCCGCCGTTTGCCCGGCAAGCGGCGTGAAGCTCTTCGGTGCCGGCGTGTTTCTCATGATGGTTTCCGATTACATTCTCTCGGTACATAGATTCAAGCGCGGCTCGAACTGGATCCTGCGGTGCAACAGCGCATGCTACTTCATCGGCACGCTGCTCGCCGCACTGAGCCTGTCGCTGCCGATCTGAGGGGGCGGGCGTATGACGGAAATTGGGCGCTTTGCGCCGACGCCGAGCGGGCGAATGCACCTCGGCAATGTGTTCTCGGCGCTGCTCGCGTGGCTTTCCGTGCGCTCTGCGGGCGGGGAGCTCGTGCTCCGCATCGAGGATCTCGACACGCTGCGCTGTCCGCGCGAAAATGCCGACGTTCTCAAAGAGGATCTGCGCTGGCTCGGACTTGACTGGGACAGAGAGCAGCCGTATCAGAGTGAGCGAAGCGCATATTATGAGAAAATTCTCGCGAAGCTGCGGGAGACCGGGCGTGTCTATCCGTGCTGGTGCACGCGCGGCGATTTAAAAAATGCGCCGAATGCGCCGCACGCTTCGGACGGACACTCGATCTATCCCGGCACCTGCCGCACTCTCTCGCCGGAGGAGCGCCTCGTCCGCGCAAAGGAGCGCGATCCGCTGTGGCGGCTTCGCGTGCCGGACGAAGAGATTTCGTTCACGGACGGACATTACGGTGCATACAGCGAAAACCTTGCGCGTGAATGCGGCGACTTCATTCTGCGGCGCGCGGACGGCGTGTTTGCCTATCAGCTGGCCGTCGTCGCGGACGACATTGATGCCGGCGTGACACAGGTCGTGCGTGGGTGCGATCTTCTCTCCTCCACGCCGCGGCAGCTCTACCTCTACCGTCTTCTCGGCGCGAGCGCGCCGAAATATTACCATGTGCCGCTGCTCACTGCGTCGGACGGCCGACGTCTCTCCAAGCGCGACCGCGACCTCGACCTCGGCATTCTCCGCGAAAAATACACTGCCGAGGAAATTTTAGGCGCACTCGCTCACGCCGCCGGCCTCATCGAAGCCCCGGAGCCTGTATCCGCAAGGAAGCTCATTTCGGTTTTCGACCGGAAAAAGGTGCCGACGGAAGATACGGCGGTGGAGTTGATTTGACAGCAAAGACTCGCAGTCTTTGGCGGGGCGGAATCCTTCTGCAGACATAATCGTTTATGTGCCGGAAGGATACCGGCATGCGGAAAGGGCAGCACTGCCTCTGTCGGCGGTGCTGCCCTTGATTATTCGGTGCTGTTTTTCAGAATGTCAGCGTGGTGACGGTTTCGAGGGTATCGGGGTCGTAGAGGATGATTTCCTTGGTGTCGATTATGGCGAGGCGGGCGTCTTTTTCTATGGCGCGGGCGCTGCGGGACCAGTCGGTCAGGAAAATGTCGGCGGCGAAGGTAATCTCGCCGTTTTGCTCGGAGTAGAGGCAGTAGCTGTCGTCGGCGGCAAAGCCGAGGAGATTTTTCTCCGGGAGGGCGATGTAGCTTGCGAGATTTTCGAGCGTGCGGCTGAAATCGCTGCCGAAGGTGCGCTCGGCGGTCTTCGTGAGGGAAGCGTCATAGAGGGCGAGCGTCATCTGTCCCGCCTCGTCCTGCCGGAATGCCGCGAAGCCGCCGTCTTTCCACGGGAACAGAACGTCGGCATCCAGAGGGTCGCCGACGGTCTCTCCGGAGATCGTGAGCGTGGCAGCATCCGCCGTATACGAGGCACTCTCGCCGGAAATGAGAAGAGAGTCCGAAGCCGCGCCGGCCCACGTGACGGCCGATCCGTCCAGCAGGGCATCAAGCTTTGCGGTGCAGGTGAGCGAATCATCGAGGAGGCAGACCAGGCCGCCCGAGAGCTCCTGCGTTGTGACAAGCTCACCGCTTTCGTACTGGTTATAATAGGAGCCGATCTGCTCGGAGAAAATCATATAGCCGGTGTCGGTTTTCGCGATGGCGTTATCTTCAGAGAGCACGCCGTTCACAACAGCCGACGCAGCGAGGCGAAGGCCGGAGGCATCATAGTCGAAGCGGTAAAGCTCCGTGCAGGCAACGGCAGCATATTCCGTGTACGCGTCGGTCTCATCACTCATGGTGCGGGACGGCGCGGATATGTTGCATGTTTCCGTGAGGAACAGGCTGCCGGAAACGGTGCGCACTTTGTCCGCATCCGTGCCGTAGACGGCAACGGCTCCTGTCTGCGATGCGTTATCGAGCGAGTACACGCCGAACACCGCGCAGCCGCTGCAGCGGGCAAACGATGCCGCATAAAGGCTCGATACATCGAGGATCGATGAAGCCGCTCCGTTATAAAGTGCGGGGACATAGGCACCGGTGTCGGACGCATCGGCAGCATCGTATATGGAATACTTTGTCGCAAGGCAGAGCGTTCCGCCGCTCATCCACGCATCGGAGAATACGCCGTCCTGCCCGAAGCTCGCAAGGCACACGGGAGCCACTGCATCCGAGACATCGTAGATATCCACGCCGACATACTCGGAGTAGACGATGGTTCCGGTCGTTCCCTCATAACCGTAGACATCGAGGACGACGGCGAGGCGCGTGCCGCTCAGGAAGAGTGCGAGCGGCGTCTTCTCGCTTCCCGTGAATGCGCCGGTCGCATCGTCGGTCGTTGTGCTCCACGCCGTTCCCACGCGGGTGGTCGAGAGAAGCTCGCCGGTCTCGCCGCTCAGGCGGTAAATGACGAGATTCTTCTCCGAGAGCGCATAGACGAGCTCGCCGCTCACACAGACGGTGCCGCTCCCGGTCAGATCACCGTCGGACAGCGCGCAGCAGAGTGCGGAAAGTTCAGCCTCCGTCTCTTCGACGGACTGCAGTTCCTGTACTGCGGCAAACACTTCGTCGTAATCGGAAAATGTCGTGAGAGAGGCGGTGCCGGATGCAGCAGCCTCCTCCGGCGTGATCGGCGCCGGCGTCGGAGTCGGTTCCGGAGTGGCGATCGGAGCTTCCGTCACGGTCGGAGCCTCCGCTTCGTGCGAAGTGCCGCAGCCGACGAGCAGGCAGAAACAAAGGGCAATGCTGCAAATCAAAAGAATTTTTTTGAGATTTTTCATGATAACACCCGAAATCAGTAAATTTTTGAACAATGTAACAAGCAAAATTGCAAAAATCGAAAAATTCTGCTTTACATACAAAGTGTATTGTAGCATAATATCTGCGGAAAATAAATAGCTTGGAGGTTTTTTCATTATGAGAACTGTTGGTGCTGTTGTACGCGGCATCCGTACCCCGATCATCCGCGAGGGCGATGACCTTGTCACGATCGTTCGCGACAGCGTCCTGGCCGCAGCGGAAGCCGAGAAATTCGGCTTTAACGACCGCGATGTCGTCGCTGTGACGGAATCCGTCGTGGCCCGCGCCGCCGGCAACTATGCTTCGGTGCAGAACATTGCGGACGATGTGAAGGCAAAGTTCGGCTGCGACCACCTCGGCGTCATTTTCCCCATCCTTTCCCGCAACCGTTTCGCCATTGTCCTGCGCGGCATCGCCATGGGCATGAAGAAGATCACCCTGATGCTCAGCTACCCCTCCGACGAAGTCGGCAACCATCTCTTTGATGAGGAGCTGCTCGAGGAGTCCGGCATCAATCCCTACACCGATGTTCTGACCGAGGTAGAATACCGCAAGGCGTTCGGCTATGCGCTCCATCCGTTCACGGGCGTTGACTATGTCGACTACTATAAGAAGCTCATCGAAGGCTGCGGCTGCGAAGTCGAAGTTATTTTCGCCAATCAGGCGGAAGCGATCCTTACGAAGGCGAAGAGTGTCCTCTGCTGCGACATTCACACCCGTTTCCGTACGAAACGCCGCCTTGCGAAAGCCGGTGCAGAGAAAGTCCTCGCGCTCGACGATCTGCTCACGGCAAGCGTTGACGGCAGCGGCTGCAACGAAAAGTACGGTCTGCTCGGCTCCAACAAGTCCTCCGAGGATAATGTGAAGCTCTTCCCGAACAACGGCCCGGAGTTTGTGGACGCGCTCGCGAAAGCCATGCGTTCCGCCACCGGCAAGAACATCGAGTGCATGGTCTACGGCGACGGCGCCTTCAAGGATCCCGTCGGCAAGATTTGGGAACTGGCCGATCCCGTGGTATCCCCCGCCTGCACGGAAGGTCTCATCGGCAAGCCCAATGAGCTCAAGATCAAGTATCTCGCGGACAATGATTTTGCCGGTCTGAGCGGTGACGAGCTGCGCGCCGCCGTGGAGGAGTCCATCCGCCACAAGGAAGCCGACCTCAAGGGCAACATGGCCAGCCAAGGCACCACGCCCCGCCAGCTCACTGACCTCATCGGCTCTCTGTGCGACCTGACGAGCGGCAGCGGCGACAAGGGCACGCCGGTCGTATTCATTCAGGGTTACTTCGACAACTACGCCGAGGATAAATAATTCGCTTTTATCCTCTTCTTGTCCGAAAAAGTCAATTATATCAATATTTTTATGCATCGCCGGGTGGAAATGTTTCCACCCGGCGATGTTTCTCGGCTGTTTCTATTCTGCACAAAATATCGATGCAAATTTCTTCGTTTTTCACAAGATATATGTATTGCAAAAGTTTCGTAAATTCGATAAGATAAATGCGTAATTCGTTATGGGGGTGATTTCTGTGCAGCTTCTCGAAGAAAAGATCCGCCGTGAAGGCGTTGTGCGCGAAGGTCAGGTTCTCAAGGTGGACAGCTTCCTGAATCACCGTGTCGACGTAACTTTTCTGGCCGAGGTCGGTAAGGAGTTCGAGCGTCTGTACCACAACTACGGCATAAATAAAATTCTCACCATCGAGGCATCCGGAATCGGCATCGCGTGCATTACCGCGCAGTATTTTGGATGCCCCGTTGTTTTTGCAAAAAAAAGCAAAACAATCAACATTTCCGGCGCTGTCTGGACGTCCAAGGTCTACTCCTACACGCATCAGACGGAATACGACATCATCGTTTCCAAGGACTTCCTCACGGCAGATGACAATGTGCTCATCATTGATGACTTTCTTGCCAACGGCGCAGCGCTCAAGGGGCTTATCGACCTCACGGAGCAGGCCGGTGCGCATCTCGTCGGATGCGGCATTTGCATCGAGAAAGCATTTCAGCCGGGCGGCGCGGAGCTTCGTGCCAAGGGAATTCGCGTTGAGTCTCTGGCCCGCGTGAAGTCCATGAGCCCCGAGGGCGGCATCGAGTTCTGCTGAGGCACTTAAAAAAAGTTTATACCCGTCGATATAAATCAAATGATACGGTTTTGAAGTCTCTACCCGGTCGCCGTAAATGACCGGACTATCGGCAAAAAGCAAAGCAATTTCGGTTTTGCTTTCTTTGCTGTTTGATTGCGGAGACTCTCGGGAGCCTTCGCAATTCTTTTTTTCGAGATCTTCCGGTTCGCCGGCAGATATACAAGAAAGCACAAAAATTTTTTTGGAGGAAAAAACATGAAAAAGCTTGTCGCTCTCCTGCTTGCGCTCACCCTGTGCC
>CAVGGQ010000073.1:0-9513 GCA_963628785.1 Oscillospiraceae bacterium
GATGCCTCGGCTCGTAGCTGGCTGCCACTTTTCCGGGGCAAATATATTGTAACAGGAGGAATTACCATGGGCCTTATTCCGGAAATCACCTGCCGCCATTGCGGACAGAAATACTCCGGTCTGCGCAGCCGCTGCCCGCGCTGCCAAACGCCCCGGGAGAATCAGCCGAACCGCGTGCCGAACACAACGGCCGCCGCTACGCCCGGCACCCGCGCCTCCCGCCGTGCGGGAACGGATATGCGCTGGCAGTACATTTTCGGGGGCGTTCTGCTCCTCGCCGTGATCCTCGCCGTTGTCGTGCTCATTGCGTCCGGCGGAAGCAGCTCCAATGCGTCCTCGAGCAAGAACAACAGTAGCTCTTCGACGAGCCAGAGCTCCGGCAACATCGTCTACAGTGCCGCCGACCTGCCGACGCCGAGCCCTTCGCCCGATCCGACACCCGAAGCGAGCCCCACGCCCGCGATCGAATCGATGGCCATTGCTTTTCTTAACAAAAACCTGAAAGACGACATTACACTTACAAACGCCGGTGAGATCACCATTGACCTCGATTTGAACATATATCCGGCGCAGGATGACTCTGCCGTTACCTGGAAAAGCACGAACGAGAAGATCCTCACCGTCGATGAAAACGGCGTTGTGACCGTCGTCGGTGCGTCCCCGAACTTCACGGTGCACGCCGGCATCATCGCCGAGTGCTGCGGTGTGGAGGCATCCGTGACCATCTATGTCCCGTCCTATCAGGCGGCGTATCTCACGGAGAACCTCTTCGACGCCGATACCTACGAGCAGGACAGCATCGAATGGGACAGCATCATCTACGCCTCGGCCTCCCCGACCGCCTGACACGCAGACAAATTTCAAAAAAATCAAAAAAACTGTTGACAAGGGGTATTATATTCGGTATAATATCCCTTGCCTTGAAAAACGGACGATTAGCTCAGCTGGTATGAGCATCCGCTTGACGTGCGGAGGGTCACAGGTTCGAGTCCTGTATCGTCCACCAGAGATCCCGGTATTCTGCTGAATACCGGGGTTTTTCTATCTGATGGTGAAGTGCGACTCGAACCTGTGACCCTGCGCCCAACGGGCGCGTTGAGCGAAGCGGATCCCTGTGCGGATGCAGCAGCTCAGCTGCAGGCAGCCGCAAGTTCGAGTCCTGTATCGTCCACCAAGCTTGGCTGCTCGGTGATAAACAAAACCCGGCATTCAGCGGAATGTCGGGTTTGCCGTTCTGTGACAATGTGTTTTATTTACGGATCGTGCCGTCGGTGTAGAAGCCGCCGAAGGTGGCGGCGGTGTAGACGTCCATCGGGTCGCCTTCGGAGAAGTCGATGTACTCCGTGTACTTGGCGCCGTCTCGCCTCTTACCGACTCGAACAAATCCGTGATCTCATCGTTGTCCAGAAAGAGCGCTTCGTATACCACCGTCGCCGCGGCCCCGGGCCGCTCGACCGGGTGAAATTCTACCATTATCGCACCGAAAGGTCAAGGCAGAAGATGCATTCTCCGCCGGCGTGACGGTCATCGGCGCAGAGGCGTTCCGCGAGTGTTATAGGCTGACGAGCGTCACTGTTCCGAGAAGGCCGGGATCGGTCTTTAAGAGGTGCAAATCGGTGCGCACCTTCCGATTTTCCGATCAAGGCAATATAAAAGACGGCTGCCCGATACGGTTTCAGATCGTATCGGGCAGCCGCTTTGCTGTTTCCAGTTAGTTATACCGAATCACACAATGCCCTGGTGCAGCATGGCATCGGCGATCTTCAGGAAGCTGGCGATGTTCGCGCCGACAACGAGGTTGCCGGGCTGGCCGGCTTCGGCGGACGCGTCGTAGGCCGCCTTGTATATGCCGCGCATGATGTTGTGCAGACGCTCGTCGACTTCCTCGAACGTCCAGCTCAGGCGCATGCTGTTCTGGGTCATCTCGAGAGCGGAGGTGGAAACGCCGCCGGCGTTGGCCGCCTTGGCGGGGCTGACGGGGATGCCCGCCGCCTGCAGCATGGCAACGGCCTCGAGCGTACAGGGCATGTTCGCGCCTTCGGTGAGGATCTTGCAACCGCCGGCAATGATCTTCTTCGCTTCGGCCACGTCGACCTCGTTCTGTGTCGCGCAGGGCAGTGCCACATCGCATGGCACATCCCAGATGTTGCGGCAGCCTTCGTGATACTCGGAACCGGGCACTTCGTCGGCGTACACTTTGATGCGCGCGCGGCGGTTCTGCTTGATGTCCTTGAGTACGTCGAGGTTGATGCCGTTCGGATCGTACACATAGCCGTTGGAGTCGGACATGCAGACGACCTTGCCGCCGAGCTGCATGGCTTTTTCTGCGGCGTAGGTCGCCACGTTGCCGCTGCCGGAGACAATAACGGTCTTTCCTTCAAAGGAGGTGTTGAGCATATGGTGCAGCACTTCATCGGTGAAGTAGCAGATACCGTAGCCGGTGGCTTCCGTGCGGACGAGAGAACCGCCGTAGGAGAGATGCTTGCCGGTGAGCGTGGCGGCATCGAACTGGTTGGTAATGCGCTTCATCTGACCGAACATGTAGCCGATCTCGCGGCTGCCCACGCCGATGTCTCCGGCAGGGCCGTCGGTGAACTGGCCGATGTGGCGATAGAGCTCGGTGATGAACGCCTGGCAGAAGCGCATGATCTCGGCTTCGCTCTTGCCGTGGGGGTCAAAGTCGGAGCCGCCCTTGCCGCCGCCGATGGGAAGCGTGGTGAGGCCGTTCTTCAGGTTCATCTCGAAGCCGAGGAACTTCATGACGGAGAGGTTCACGGACGGATGGAAGCGCAGGCCGCCCTTGTAGGGGCCGATGGCGGAGTTGTACTGCACGCGGTAGCCGCGGTTGACCTGTACCTTGCCGGCATCGTCCACCCAGGTGACGCGGAAGGTGATGATGCGGTCAGGCTCGACAAAGCGCTCGAGGATGGCGTTCTTCTCCCACTCGGGGTGCTTGTCGACGATGCCCTCGAGGCTCTCGAGGAACTCGCGGATGCACTGGTGAAACTCCGGGGCATTGGGGTCGCGGGCAAGGACCTGGTCGTAAACCCGCTGCAGATAGGCGTTCTTCAGCATTGTATGTTCTTCCTTTCGGTATAAAATAATTTTTACTTGCGGCAGAATACGACGAGCTGCTCGGCGGAGGTAACGCCGTTTGCTTCGTATTCCTCGTTCAGCCAGGCGGCTTCGGCGGCGAGGAACGCATAGGCCGGGTTGCTCTCGTATTTTTTGAGGACCTCGGGAACCGCCGCGATGCGGTCGCGGAGCTTCGCGATCACCTTGGGATCGTCGATGAGGTCGCAGAGCGTATTCTCAATCGTCAGACCGGCGTTGCGCGCCATCCAGAGGATCTCGCTCTTCGTGTAGGTGGGGTGATGGTAAATGCCGTCGATCGTGTGCTCCGTGCAGTCGATATCGTGGAGGATCCAGTGGGTGAGGCTCGCCTTCGGCTGACCGTCGGTGTACATCTCGCTGAGAATGATGAGTCCGTTCGGCTTTACAACGCGCTTCATCTCGGAGAGAAGGGCGGCAATGTCGGGAATGTGGTGCATGGAGTTGGCCACGGCGACGACATCGAAGCTGTTGTCCTCAAAGTCCATTTTGCACGCATTGCCGAGTACGAAGTTCACCGGCAGGCCCGCGCACTTTTCGCGGCCCTTGTCAAACATCTTGTCGAAGAGGTCGAGTGCGACGATCTCCTTGCAGCTGCCGAAGCCGGCATACATTTCCTTGGCGAATGCACCGTCGCGTGTGGCGACATCGAGTGCTTTTCAATGTGCAGAAAAGAAAGTTCCTTGCGAAGCTTATCCACGAGAGCTGCCTCCTATACATTATTTAAATATAAGCCTATGCTTTTATATTGTATGCGCATTGCCCTTCGTTCCTCCCCGCGGAAGGCTCCCGCCGCCGTGTGAAAGAACATATTTATTATATCTACAGAGCGCGCGTTTTGCAAGCGCGAACTTTAAAACTTGCGTAATTTCGCGATTTTGCCCAGATTATGTCGTTTGTTCCTTTGAGAATTGCATTTTTTCCGCAGATTTTGCGCCGGTGTATGAAGATTTTCCCCGCAAGAGAAAAAATTTTCGGAATTATTCTCTTTTGAGAAGAATTTGTGCTTGCATTTTATTCTCGCGTGTGATATATTGAATTTGCAAGAATTCATTTGCAAAATCTTCTTCTCTTCCTATGCACCGACCGGGGACAGACCGGGTTCCCCCTTTCCGGTCTGCCTCCGTTTTGGTGCACTTTTGCGCAATCCCCCGTATTCCCGGCAAAAATCGCAGTCCCGAAAAAAAAGAAAAAGCCGCAATATAAAATTAAAATTATGGATATTGCAGTAATTTATCAGGAGGAAAAAACCATGAAGCGTACACTTGCACTGGTGCTCGCCATCGCCATGCTGGCCGTTCTCGCCGGCTGCGGTGCAGCCACCACCGAGACCGTCGCCGAAGCTACCGAAGCTCCCGTCGAAGCCACCGAGGCTCCCGCCGAGACCGAAGCCGAAGCCACCGAAGCCCCTGTGGAAAAGACCGATCTGATCGTGTTCGCCGCCGCCTCCATGACGGAGACCCTCACCCAGATCAAGGACATGTACGAGGCCGAGCACCCCGAAATCAACCTCGTGTTCACGTTCGACTCCTCGGGAACTCTGAAGACTCAGATCGCCGAAGGCGCTGACTGCGACGTGTTCATTTCCGCCGCTCCGAAGCAGATGAATGCTCTCGACATCTCCTGCGATTCCGAGAAGAACCCCGACGGCCTTGACTTCGTCCTGCAGGGTACCCGCATCAACCTGCTCGAGAACAAGGTTGCTCTCGCCGTCCCCGAAGGAAACCCCAAGGGCATCAATTCCTATGACGATCTCGCCGCCGGCCTTAAGGAAGGCGCCGTCCTGCTGGCCATGGGCAACGCCGACGTCCCTGTCGGACAGTACACCCAGAAGATCCTTGCTTACTATGAGCTCAACGAGGAAGACCTCGCCGCCGCCGGCTGCATCACCTATGGCTCCAACGTGAAGGAAGTCACCACGCAGGTTTCCGAAGCCACCGTTGACTGCGGCATCATCTACGCCACCGATGCTTTCTCCGCCGGCCTCACCGTTGTTGACACCGCCACCGCCGAGATGTGCGGGCAGGTCATCTACCCGGCCGCCGTGCTGAACATCACGAAGAACGAGGACGCCGCTCGTGCGTTCCTGGAGTACCTCACCGGTGAGGACGCCTCCGCCGTGTTCGAATCCGTCGGCTTCTCCACCATTGGCGAATAAGATTTCTATCCGATAAAATGCAGACAGGCGGGCGATTTTCGCCCGCCTGCTTTCGCTATATTCCGAGGTGATTGTCTATGGATTGGTACCCCTTGTGGAACTCGCTGCGCATTGCTGCAATCAGCACCGTGATCATCTTTTTTGTCGGCATATTCTCCGCCTACTGGCTCTCCAAGGCGCCGAAGGCGGTAAAAGGTGTGTTGGATGTTATTCTTACCATGCCGCTCGTGCTGCCGCCGACGGTCGTCGGCTACCTGCTGCTGCGCGTGCTCGGTCCGAAGCGCATCATCGGCGCATGGTTTCTCTCCACGTTCGGCGTTCGGCTCGTAATGACATGGTGGTCGGCCATTTTTGCCACCGTCGTTGTCATTTTCCCGCTGATGTACCGCACTGCGCGCGGCGCATTCGAATCGTTTGACGAAACGCTGGCCTGGTCTGCGCGCTCTATCGGTCTCTCCGACCGGTTTATTTTCTGGCGCATCCGCATGCCGTACTGCCGGCAGGGCATTCTTGCCGGAACCGTTCTTGCATTCGCACGCGCTCTCGGTGAATACGGCGCGACGAGCATGATTGCGGGCTACACACCCGGGCGCACCGCAACGATCTCCACCACGGTGTATCAGCTCTGGAGAACGAACGACGATGCCAGGGCTCTCCGCTGGGTGCTCATCAATATGGCGATCTCCTTTGTTGTGCTTCTGGCCGTAAACATGCTTGAAAAGAACAAATATCGCCTCACCAACCGAAAGGGGGGCCGGTAAATGTCGCTCATCGTAGATATTGAAAAACAGCTCGGCGATTTTCACCTGCGCACGCAGGTGGAGGCCGGCAACGAAACGATCGCTCTGCTCGGTGCGTCCGGCTGCGGAAAGAGCATGACGCTCAAGTGCATTGCCGGTATCGTCCGCCCCGACTCCGGCCACATCGAAGTTGACGGCGTAACGCTGTTCGACAGCAAGAAAGGCATCTGCCTCTCGCCGCAGCAGCGCCGCACCGGGCTTCTGTTCCAGAACTACGCGCTTTTCCCGAATATGACCGTGCGGCAGAACATTCTCTGCGGCGCACGGCGCGAAAAGGACAAGGCTCTGCGCGCCGAGCGTGTTTCCTCGCTGATGAACAGCTTCGGTCTCACGCCGCTCGCCTCCCGCTATCCGGCGCAGCTCTCCGGCGGTCAGCAACAGCGCGCGGCTCTCGCGCGCATTCTCGTGTCCGACCCGCACATTCTTCTTCTGGACGAGCCGTTTTCCGCACTGGACAGTCACCTCCGTTTCCGTCTGGAGCGCGAGGTGAAGCAGGTCATCCGCGATTTCGGAAAGACGGTCGTGCTTGTGTCGCATGACCGCGATGAAGTTTTCCGCCTCTCCGACCGGATTGCCGTGATGGACGCCGGGCATATCGTATCACAGGGTACGCGCCACGAGGTGTTTGCCAATCCCGGAACGGCGGCCGGTGCCGCGCTTACCGGATGCAAAAACGTCTCTCCCTTCGAGCTGCGCCCGGACGGCACGGTTTACGCCTCCTCCTGGGGGATCTCTCTCACGCTCGGCGAGAGCAGCGAAGGGTTCACCGCCGTCGGCATCCGCATGCACGATATCCGCTTCGGTGAAGGGGAAAACAGCATCGTATGCGAGATCATCGAAGAGATCGAAAATCCGTTCTCCGTTACCGTAATGCTTCATCCGGAAGGTGCGAGAGAAGGCGCTTCTATCGGGTGGGAGCTGGATAAAAAAGAATGGGAAAGCGTTCGCGGCGAAACGGTTCGCATCCGTCTGCCGCGTGAGTCGCTTATGCTTCTCAAGGAGTGATCGATATGAAAAAAATACCCGTAGAAGAAGCGATCGGCAAAACTCTGTGCCACGATATCACTGCCATGCGCGACGGCTTCAAGGGCGCGGCCTTCCGGCGAGGTCATGTGATCTGCGAAGAAGATGTGCCGAAGCTCCTCGATCTCGGCAAGCGCACGGTGTTCATCTGGGAAGAGAACGTGGGGGAAATTCATGAAGAGGACGCTGCGCGGCGTATGGCCGCCATGACGCCCGTGGAAGGCGCTCACTACACCGCGCCGAGCGAAGGCAAGGTGCTGCTCATGGCAGACCATGCCGGCATGTTCCGGGTGGATACGGAGCTTCTTCGCGCCGTAAACTCCATCGGCGACCTGACGATCTCCACACTGCCCGACCATTTCCCGGTAAACGAGGGCGACCATCTCGCTTCGATGCGCATCGTGCCGCTCGTCACGCAGGAGGCGCAGATCGAAGAGGCGGAGCGGCTCTGCAGCGGAAAAAAGCTGCTTGATCTGCTTCCCTATCATGAAAAGAAGCTCGGCGTTGTCATCACCGGCTCCGAGATCTATACCGGACGCATCAAAGACAAGTTCGAGCCGGTCGTCCGCGCGAAAATGACGAAATATCCGTGCGAGATCCTCGGCGTCACCATCTGCGACGACGATCTCGGCATGATCACGGGAGCCGCGAAGAAATACCTCGAGCAGGGCGCGGATATGCTGTTCTTCACCGGCGGAATGTCCGTAGACCCCGACGACCTGACACCGACCGCGGTACGGCAG
Organism: Oscillospiraceae bacterium; assembly: GCA_963628785.1. GTDB lineage: Bacteria > Bacillota > Clostridia > Oscillospirales > Oscillospiraceae > Apopatocola. Next base: position 7,836 of record CAVGGQ010000073.1, read on the forward strand.
CTCGGCGCGGACATTGTGACGCACGGCGTTCCGTCCCAGCCCGGCAATATGACGCTTGTGGCCTATCTCGGCCCGGTGCCGATTCTCGGCATTCCCGGTGCGGCCATCAGCATGCCGACCACCGTATTCGATGTGCTGCTCCCGGCGCTGTTCGCCGATGAGCGCATTACAAAAGAGGATCTGATCCGTCTCGGCGACGGCGGTCTCTGCCGCCTCTGCAAGCCCTGCCACTTCCCCACCTGCACATTCGGAAGATATTGAGACGAAGCCGCCTCCCGGACATATCATCGGGAGGCGGCTCATTTTTGATCGTATATAAAAGCTGCCGGAACAGCAATCTGTTCCGGCAGTCGGTGTTTATGGGATTATGGATCAGCCTTTGACCATTTTGGCGACTTCGGCGGCGAGGTCGTCCTGGCGCTTTTCGATGCCTTCGCCCTTCTCGAAGCGGACGAAGCTCTTGACGGTGACGGAGGTGCCCAGTTCCTTGGCAACGGCGGCAACATGCTGCTCGACGCTGACCTTGTCGTCCTTTACGAACGGCATCTGGAGCAGGCAGATCTCCTTGTACCACTTGCCGAGACCGCCCATGACGATCTTCTCGAGGATGGCGTCGGGCTTCTTCGCGTTCTTCGGATCCTGCTTCGCGGTGGCGATGCGGATCTCCTTTTCCTTCTCGACTTCGGCAGCCGGGACATCCTTCTGATCGAGGAACTGCGGATTGAGAGCGCAGATCTGCATGGCGACATCGCGGCCGAGCTCGTTGACGGCTTCGGCGGAAGCGGTGGTGTCGAGGTCAACGAGGACGGCGACCTTGCCCTTCATGTGGACATAGGGGACGCACACGCCCTCTACGCGGGCGAAGCGGCGGACCTTCATATTCTCGCGGACGGAGAGGAAGAGCTCATTCTTCGCATCGTCCACGGTGCCCTTGCCGGTGTACCAGGGGCAAGCGATGAGTGCATCGACATCGGCGGGGTTCTCCTTGGCGATGACCTTGGCCACGCCGGAGACGAATTCATTGAACAGGGGGCCGCCCGCGACGAAGTCGGACTCGCAGTTGACTTCGACGATGACGCCGACACCGTCGATGACATCGGCGTAAGCCATGCCTTCGGCGGCGACGCGGGTCGCCTTCTTGGCCTGGGAAGCCAGACCCTTTTCGCGCAGGTAAACAACGGCCTTCTCGAAATCGCCTTCGTTCTCAACGAGCGCCTTCTTGCAGTCCATCAGACCGCAGCCGGTAGCCTGGCGCAGCTCGTTAACGGCAGCAGCGGTAATAGCAGCCATTATTCTTCCTCCTTCGCGGTCTCGGCAGGTTTGGCGGGAGCCTCGGCGTCCTCGCCCTGACGGCCTTCGAGCACGGCGTTGGCCATGGTCTGGCTGATGAGGCGGATGGCGCGGATGGCGTCGTCGTTGCCGGGGATAACGTAATCAACTTCATCGGGATCGCAGTTGGTGTCGACGATCGCAACGATGGGGATGTGCAGCTTGCGGGCTTCGGCGATGGCGTTGTGCTCCTTGCGCGGGTCGATGACGAACAGAGCGCCGGGGAGCTTCTTCATTTCCTTCACGCCGCCGAGGTACTTCTCGAGCTTGGCCATGTCGCCGAGGAGCTTCATGACTTCCTTCTTGGGAAGCATATCGAAGGTGCCGTCTTCCTGCATCTTCTTGAGCT
>CAVGGQ010000074.1:0-9462 GCA_963628785.1 Oscillospiraceae bacterium
ACATTTTGAAGGTCATGCGCCCGCATTTTGAAGAGCTGCTGCTGAGCGGGATTTCAGCTACATGATCATGACCTTCATGGGGGACATCATCGATCAGGTGGAGTGGAAAACCGGGATCCGTACCGACGGTCTGACCGGAAGCTTTATCAGCGCACTGGCTATGATCTCCGTCGGCATTGCGCAGGGCCTGTTCAATCTGGGTCTGATGGTCACGGGTTACCTGCAGCCCCGGCAGATCGGCGTTTCCGCTGATGGCATCGCACAGTATGCCGATCAGGCAGCGTCTGCCGTGAACTGGATCAACTTCTCCTATCAGGGAAGCTTTATCATTGTGGGTGCCGTCGTATTCTTCCTGTTCTGCTTCGTATTCAAAATCGAAGATCAGATGCCGACCGTCTCCCGTGAGCTGCAGGAGCGGCGTGTGGCGGAATGCGCCAAGCTGGGCATCGAGTACATCCCCGCCGACGAGCTGGAGCGCAGTGAGCGGGAAGAAGCCGACCGCATGACCGAGGAGAACCGGATCGCCGAGCTGAAAGAGTACTGCGCAAAGAAAGGCCTGGACTTTGAGACGGAGAACCGGAAGGTTCTGGATAAGCGTGCGGCAAAGCAGGCGAAAGCCGCTGCCAAGGCTGCAAAAAAGGCAAAGAAGTGAGCTCATTGTAACGAAGATCCCGCGATGCTTCGGCATCGTGGGATCCTGTATATGCGTACATAATTAAAGGAGTAAATAAGATGGCTTTTCCGAGTGATTTTTTATGGGGTGCCGCAAGTGCGGCCGCGCAGATCGAGGGAGGCTGGGATGCAGACGGACGCACCCCCTCCATTTGGGACCTGATGCCGGAGGGAAAGATCAACAATAACGAGACCTGCCATGTCGCCTGCGACCATTATCACCGCTGGCGTGAGGATGTGGCGCTTATGAAGCAGATCGGCCTGAAGGCATACCGCTTCTCCGTGAGCTGGAGCCGCGTCATTTCCCGCCCGGGCGAGGTCAACGAGCAGGGCCTCCGGTTTTACCGCGATCTGGTGGATGCTCTGACCGAGGCGCATATTGAGCCGATGATCACGCTTTTCCACAGCGATCTGCCCCAATGGTCGTTTGAAAAGGGCGGCTGGCTCTGTGACGAGACGCCGGATGACTTTGCCTTCTTTGCCCGCACCATGTCCGAGGCACTGTCCGATAAGGTGCGGTACTGGTTTACTCTGAACGAGCCGCAGTGCTTTCTCGGCGATTTTCTGGATCTGGCCGGGAAAAAAGGCGATGAAGCCGCGGCGCGGAGTGCATACCGTTGCATTCTGCTCTGCCACGGCCGTGCGGTGCAGGAGCTGCGCGCGGCCGCAAAGCAGCCTTTGAAAATCGGCATGGTCATTATGGGGCTGCCCATTGAGCCGGTGCCCGGTGCGTTGGATGAAACGAAGGCCTTCACTCTCATGGCATCCGATGCGGGCGGATATTTGGGCATGACCCGCTGGCTGGATCCGATGATCTTCGGGAAGATTCCGGATGCCGCGGCAGACGGATTTTCGGAGCATGATCTGGAGGTGATCCGGCAGCCGCTGGATCTCTTTGCCGTGAACGCCTACGGTTCCGCGAACTTCCATTCCCATCCCGGACGGCCGAATCCTCTGGTATACCCGGGGCTCCCCAAATCCCACATCGGTATGCCGATCCGTCCGGAGTGCCTGTACTATATGGCAAAATTCGCCTGGCAGCACTATCACCTGCCGGTTCTGTTCACGGAGAACGGTTTTTCCAACATCGACTTCGTGATGCGAGACAGCAAGGTCCACGATCCGCAGCGCATCGATTACATCCATACATATCTCGCCGCCCTGCGCAGAGCCATTGACGAAGGCATCCCGGTGAAGGGATATCTGTACTGGTCGATCCTCGATAACTTCGAGTGGTTCAAGGGATACGATCTGCGCTTCGGGCTCATCTATGTGGATTACCGGACGCAGACTCGAACGCTCAAGGACTCGGCCTTTGATTATGCGGAGATCATCCGCACCAACGGAGAGAACATATAACGGAGCGGGAAAGGAAAAAGAACCATGCAGACATATATTCGACCCGGTGAAGTCTGGACGGATACCGCCGGCAGCCGGATCCAGGCCCACGGCGGCAGTGTATTCTATGAAAACGGAGCCTATTACTGGTACGGCGAGGATAAATCACACACCCGGAAAAAAGGAAAGGTCTGGACGTGGGGCGTGAAATGCTACCGCTCCGAGGATCTGGTGAACTGGGAGGATCTGGGGCATGTTGTCGAGCCGGCCTCGGACGATAAAAAGAGCCTCTTTTACCCCCAACGCCGGCTGGATCGGCCTCACATTCTGAAAAATCCCCGAACGGGGAAGTATGTTCTGTGGCTGAAATACTGCGACAAGGCGCATTTTGCGATCCTGACCGCCGATGCTCTGACGGGGCCGTACACGCTCGTCAATGACTTTTTCCGTCCCGACGGGCGAAAAGTCGGAGATTTCGATCTGGCGGCAGACGAAAACGACGGGACAGGGTATCTGTATGTTGACCTGGATCACAGGGATGTTCTGGTATATAAGCTGACCGATGATTACTGCGGCGTGACCGATGAAAAATCGACGGTCTATTCGGGACTTACGCCGCCGTTCTCCCGCGAGGGCGTTACCCATTTCACCCACGGCGGGAAGCACTATCTTCTTACCAGCGGAATGATCGGCTATGTTCCGAACCCCAGCGAGGTCGCCGTATCCGACAGCTTTATGGGGCCGTTTACGGTACTAGGAGACCCGTGCGTGGATGACGCATCCTCCGCTACATTCAACTCGCAGGCAAGCTACGCGTTCCGTGTGGAGGGGACCGACCGGATCATCATCATGGCGGATCGCTGGGTTCCGCACTATGAGATGACCAAAGAGAAATACGACGCCTTTGTTCGCGCTATTCACAGCCGCTACGACAGATCCTGCAAGGCATCCTTCAGGGATATGCGCATGCTGCTCACCTCTCCCATGATGGGCAGTGCGGACACCTCCGTTGCCGACTATGTCTGGCTTCCGATGGAGTGGGAGGAGAATATGCCGCGGCTTCGCTGGCACGACCGATGGGATCCGGCCGAGCTGCAAAAGTGACTGCTGCCGGAACCGGGACGGACAGCTTCTCCGGTTTCGGATGCTCTGCGAAAGAACGTGTGCCCGGCGGGCGGGGGACTCTCCTCTCGCCGAGACTTTGCTTATGTGGAGGATCATCATGAAAAACGCAGTCAACCCGTTCCTGCCCTTGTGGGAATACATCCCCGACGGAGAGCCCCATGTGTTCGGGGACAGAGTCTATCTGTACGGCTCTCACGATACGGAAGGCGGCGACAAATATTGCGCCGAAGGCAATTATGTCTGCTGGAGCGCTCCGGTGACGGATCTCGGCGACTGGAGGTACGAGGGAGTTATCTTTGAGGGCACGCAGGATTCCAGGACCAAAGGGAGCTTTTCCAACCTCTATGCACCCGATGCGGTGCGGGGAACGGACGGGCGCTATTATCTGTACTACTGCATCAGCGGCGGTCTGGGAGACGGCGCCGACACACACAATACTCCCATCGACGTGGCGGTCTGCGACACCCCGGCCGGTCGGTATGAATACTGCGGCTTCGTCCGCAACCCGGACGGCAGCCCCTATCTGCGCTATCTTCCCCACGACCCGGCGGTGATCAATGATAACGGCACGATCCGCCTCTACCACGGCTACGCTCTCTCGACCGTGGCAGCCGCAGCCCACGGCGGCGCGCAGGGGAACCGCCCGATGCCAGATTTCCGATCCATGCCGGTCGCCATGCGCCGTCAGGTGCTCTCCCGGTTTGAGCAGATGCTGTTCCACCGCTCCACGGAGGAGCTTCTGGCAGACCCGGAGGATGTGATGGGAGCCAACCATGTGACGCTCGGAGCGGATATGCTGACGGTAACGAGCGAGCCGACCCGTATCGTCCCCGGACAGATGATGGCATACGGCACCTCTTTTGAAGGCCACGGCTTCTATGAAGCAAGCTCTGTTCGGAAGATCGGAGATACCTATTATTTCGTCTACTCCGATGAAAACAGCAATATGCTCTGCTATGCTACCTCGGCGTATCCCGACCGGGATTTCGTCTACCGGGGGATCCTGATATCCAACGGAGATGTCGGTCTGGACGGCAGAGAGGGAAAAAACCGGCTGAACATGACCGCCAACAACCACGGCGGTTTGGAGAAGATCAACGGTCAATGGTATGTTTTCTACCATCGCCATACCCATCGCATCACATACAGCCGTCAGGCCTGCGCCGAGAAGGTGACGATCGAAGCGGACGGAACCATCCGGCAGGCGGAATGCACCAGCTGCGGCCTAAACAACGGCCCCCTGCCCGCCGGGGGAGAATACCCCGCAGCCATTGCCTGCAACATCACCAACGGCAGCATGCCCCACGCGACGAATCGCATTCTCGACGAGGACATTCCCTATGTGACCAATGTCGGCGATGAGCGGTTCATTACCAACATCAAGGCCGGCACGAAGATCGTTTACAAATATTTCCGCTTCACAGGCCGGACAACGGTCGCCCTCGCGCTTCGCGGCACGGGCAGCGTGACCGTGAAGGTGCTCACGGGCGATACCGAGCAGGGAACTCTCTGCGCGGATCTGACCGATGCCCGGCAGATCTGCGAACTGCCCGTGGAAGCGGAAGGGGACGCCGCTCTGACGCTCTGCTTCGAAGGAGACGCCGCCGATCTGCTTTCCGTATGCTTTAAGGCAGCACCGCATAATTCGGCAAGAGCGCTTTGCGAGCAAAATTTCCGCAAAGCGCCGCAGACGACATTGTGCGGTGCTGCCCTTGAAATACAAAAAGCCTGCCGCAAACGCGACAGGCTTTATGATATAAATAAAGGCGGCCATCCGTTTGGATGGCCGCCTTCTTGCGGAGGGGAGAGAAAAAATGGAAAAGTTTAACGGATGAACTTCGCTATGGCGTCGTCGATGTCTTTGGCGCAGGCGGCGGCGATGGGCTTGTCTTCTTCCTGCATGGGGAGGAGAGGAGCGCGGACGCTGCCGATGTCGGGGGCTCCGCGCAGGCGGAGGATCTCCTTGATCATGGCGTACATGTTGCTCGCACCGCTGCACATTTTGTAGATGATGTGGCAGCAGGTGTCCTGGATCTCGCGTCCGGCGGCGATGTCGCCGTCCCGGACGAGCGCGTAGATCTTCTCGTAGAGCTCGGGCATGGCGGCGTAGGTCCCGCCGATGCCGCCCACGGCGCCGGCCACGAGGCCGGAGAGCAGCTGCTCGTCGGGGCCGTTGAAGACGATCGCGCCCTCATCGCGCCACATTTCTATGTCCTGAATGGGCATGGAGGAGTTCTTCACGCCGATGACGTTCGGCACGGAGAGCATGGTGCGCAGGAGCGAGCTGTTGAGCGCCGCACCCGCGAGCTGCGGGATGTTGTAGATGATGAAGTCCGTGTCGGGCGCGGCGGAAGCAATGTCGCTCCAGTACTTCGCGATCGCACGGTCGGGGAGATGAAAGTAGATGGGCGGGATGGCGGCGATGCAGTCGGCACCGACGCTCTGCGCGTGGGCGGCGAGCTCCATGCTGTCGCGGGTGTTGTTGCACGCCACATGCGCGATGACCGGGATGCGTCCCGCAGCCTGCGCGATGACAGCCTCGAGCACGGCCTTGCGCTCGGGCACGGAGTGGTAAATGCACTCGCCCGAAGATCCGCCGACATACAGGCCGTTCACGCCCTTGCCGATGAGATACTCGGTGAAGGCGCGCACGCGCTCGGTCGAGATCTCGCCCGCGTCGTCATAGCAGGCGTAAAACGCGGGGAATATGCCTTTGTACTTGGAAACATCTTTTGTGATCATAGTGTCCTCCTATTGTTTCAGCCTTTTACGGCTCCCATGGTAATGCCTTTGGTGAAGTACTTCTGGAAGATCAGGAACACGATGATGATGGGCACGGCGGCAAACGCGGCGCCCGCCATGATGAGACCGAAGTCCGTGGAGTTTTCCGCCTGCATCTTCGCGATGCCGAGGGAGATGGTCAGATTCTTCGTGCTCGAGAGCATGATGAGCTGCATGAAGTAGTCGTTCCAGGAGTTGATGAATGTGAAGATCGCGAGTGCGCCGACGCCGGGCTTGATCATCGGGAACACGATGCGGTTGAACGTTTTAAGCTCGCTCGCACCGTCGATCCTTGCGGCCTCGAGTATCTCGCCGGGGACGCCCTCGGCGAACTGCTTGATGAGGAACACGCCGAACGGCCAGCCGACGATGGGGTAGATGACCGCGCTGAGCGTATTATAGAGCTTTAGCGAGGACATCTCGCGGATGAGCGGTATGAGAATGACCTGCTTCGGCAGCGCCATGGCGCATACGATAAGCGTGAAGATGAACGTGCGGCCGATGAAGCGCTTCTTGGCGAGCGCGTAGCCCGCGAGAGCCGAGGTGACGCATGTGAGCAGCATGGCGGCCACGGCCATCCACACGGTGTTGATCATCCAGCGGATGGCGGCGGGGGCGTTCTCCCCGGCGGCGAGCACGATGGGGCTGCCGTCCTCGGAGAAGTACTGGCTGAACGGGATCGTGATCTCCCAGAGCGGCGCCTTCAGCTTGCTCATGAGCGTTTCATAGTTCTTGAGCGTCCACTCGGTCGGCCACCACACGGGCATTACGGAGTTGACTTCCTTCGCCGTTTTGAAGGAGCCGGTGATGATCCAGTAGAGCGGGAACGTGAAGAGAATGGCAAGAAGGATGATAATGATGAGGGTAATGATGCGTTTGGCTTTCGGTTGTTCGGACATATCGACGCCTCCCCTCAATCCTGCTGCCCGAGCTTGAACTGCACGGCGGAGAGGATCGCGATGATGATCATGAGCACGACGCCCATCGCGTTGCCGTAGCCGTAGCGGTAGAGCTTGAAGGCAGTGTAGTAGATATAATACATGATCGTGTCCGTACTGTGGTTCGGGCCGCCCGAGGTGAGCAGCTGGATGAGCGCAAAGCACTGGAACGAGTTGATGGTCGTGATGATGAGAATGTAGAGCGTCGTGGGCATGATCTGCGGCCACTTGATCTTCCAGAAGACCTGGCGGCGGTTCGCACCGTCGACTTCCGCCGCTTCCACGAGCGTGCGGTCTACATTGCCGAGTGCCGAGACATACAGGACGATCGGCTGTCCGACAGATGTCGTAAAGAGAATGAGAATGATGCACCAGAGGGCGAAGCGGGAATCGCCGAGCCAGTTGACGTTCTGACTGATGACCCCGAGGCTCTTGAGAACATAGTTGAGCACGCCGTAGCGGTTGTTGTAGATCCATTTCCACACAACGGTGACGGCCACGGAGCCCGTGACGACGGGCAGATAGAATATGCAGCGGAACGCTGAAGTGAGCACCGGGTGCATATCGTAGATGGACTTGGCCACCCAGAGAGAGAACGCACACACGGTCGGCACGGAGACTATGACGATGATGACCGTGTTCTTGAGTGCGCCGAGGAAGATCTCATCGTGGAACAGCTCGTTGTAGTTGGCGAGACCCACAAAGGTATCCACGCTGTTCTTGCCCATGTTCGAGTCGAAGAAGCTCGTGTAGATGCACATAAACATGGGGTACAGAACAAAGGTGACAAAGAAGAACAGACTTGGCAGAAGGAAGAGATAGCCGGCCACAGTCTCCCGGCGCACAAGCGCACGGCTCATCCCCCGATTCGATTTAAACATAGGTTCCTTCCCTTCATTTCCGTAGGATGGTGATGCCTTAAGACAATACCGTAGGATGGTGATGCCTTAAGACAATACCGCAGGATGGTGTTGCCTTAAAAAAGGGCTGCTGCAGGATCTGCAGCAGCCCACGGTTTCTATGCGCTCAGGGACTGCTCGCCGGGATATTCAAATCGATCGGCTTCCCTGAGATTTTGCTCAGCCTGCGGCTGCGGCGTTGGCGTTCTCGCAGAAGACGGCAACTTCCGTTGCAACGTCGCCGCCGTCGCCGATGCGCTGGAGCATGTTCCACCACTCGGTACGAGCGGTCGCCCAGCCGGCGGTGACCTGGTAGTAGTCGCCGAGGTAAGGCATGAGCTTGGTGTACTCGTTCATGATCTCGTTGTCGGCCCAGATGCCGGTGAGGTCGATGCCTTCGGCGGTGTCGCGTACCGCGAAGTAGTTGGCAGCCTTAACGGCAGCTTCGGTGCCCTCGCCGTCGACGAAGTACTTGATGAAGGTCTTGGCGGCCTCGATGCGGGCGTCGTCGCCGTTATCGAAGATGCCGAAGCCCCAGATGCCGCCGCAGAGCTGGCTCTCGCCGGTCTCGGACGGGAAGGACATGAACACGATCTGGTCGCCGTCGTTGGTCAGGCCGGCGTCGTTGTTGTCGGAGTTGAGCTGCTGAGCAATGTTCCAGCAGAAGGCCATCTTCAGCAGGCCCTGACGGAAAGCGGTGATCTCTTCGCCGCCGTTCTCGGCTGCGTTGAAGTACACGCCGTCGAGGCTCTGGAGAAGCTCAAGGGCCTTGATGTTCTCTTCGGAGTCGGCAGTGTAAGCGGTGTGCTCGGCGTTGGTGAAGGTGCCGCCGTAGAGGTTGTTGACGATGGCGCGGGTGCCCTGGTCGCCGCCCTGGCCGGAGCAGTAGATGTCGCACACGGGCTCTTTGTAGTACTCATAGAGGCCGTTGACGGCATTGATGAAGTCCTCGGTCGTCCAGGTGTGGCTCTCGATGTCGACATACTGATCGACGCCGGCTTCCTGGAAAGCGGTGTAGTTGATGGACATGCAGTGCGCAGTCATGACGAGAGGATACTCGTAGCAGGCACCGTCGGCATCGAAGCAGGCGGAAACGCAGGAGGCGTTGACTTCGGCCTTATCGGTGTCGTCCCACATGTCGGACAGGTCGACCATGTAGCCCTTCGCGCCCCAGTTGGCAACCAGACGCTCGGGTCCTTCCATGATCAGGTCGGGAGCAGCGCCGCCCTCGAGAGCGGTGTTGACCTGGTCGTCGCCGTTGGTGTAGTCGAGGTACTCAACGGTAACGGTGATGCCGGGGTTGGCGGCCTCAAAGTCGGCGATCAGCGTGTCGACGGTCTCGGCATTGCCCCAGCCGCCGATGGGGTAGGTCCAAAGGGTTATCTCGACCGGCTCGGCGGTTTCGGTGGTTTCGGCAGCCTCGGTGGCTTCCGTTGCTTCTGCAGTCTCGGCGGTCTCGGTCGTCTCGGTCGTGGCGGTCTCGGTCGTGGTGGCCGTGGAACCGCAGGCGACAAGAGCAAAGACCATGGTCAGAGCCAGCAGGATGGCAAGCAGTTTCTTCATGATGTTCCTCCTTAGAAATTTTGGCTTTGGCAACACCGCACAATGTCGTCTGCGGCGCTTTGCGGAAATTTTGCTCCCGCATTTCGTTGCGTTTCCTTGCAATACACAAAGTATTGCTGCGTCAATGCGCCTCATTCGGAAGCAAA
>CAVGGQ010000075.1:0-9258 GCA_963628785.1 Oscillospiraceae bacterium
ATAGTGATTGCCCTCCCTTGGCAGATGTTGTGTGCAAACTTCATTCTACCATGCATGGGAAAATCACTATGGATTTTTTCTTAGCTGTCCAACTTCATTATGCAATCAACCATTTTATAAGTTTAGCACAATTATCCGAAAAAAGCACTCCCAATATTTTGAATAATAAAAATTGGAAGAACCAACACTTTTGCGGGGTACCGTTTCCGCTCTTTCGTATCGTGTTATCGGCTTAGCCCACAGACAAAGAAAGCATCGCAGGAAAAAATACCTGCGATGCCGCTTTTGCCATCGGAAAAGTGATGCCTGCCCCATGGTGCAATGGGACAGGCATCGTAGGAAGAGGAAAAGAGAAGAAAAAAGTATTTGGGCAATACCGCATAATTCGGCAAGAGCGATTTGCGAGAGATTTTATGTCGAATCAAGGAAGAAAACCACAGCCATACTTTGTGTATGGCAAGGGTTGATGACGAAGATTCGGTGAAAAAGATCCGCAAAGCGCCGCAGACGACGTTGTGCGGTGTTGCCTTTGGTAAAGTTATCTCTGGACGCGGCCGGAACCGTCGCCGCCGGCGAGCTTTTCGACTTCGGCGAGGGTGACGCGGTTGAAGTCGCCTTCGATGGAGTGCTTGAGAGCCGATGCCGCGACTGCGAACTCGATGGAGCTCTGCGGATCCTTGCCGTGGCGCAAAGCATAGATGAGTCCGCCGCCGAAGCTGTCGCCTCCGCCCACGCGGTCGACGATGTGCAGGTGGTATTCCTTGGAGAAATAGCACTCACCGTCGGAATAGAGCATGCCCGCCCAGTCGTTGTCGGAAGCGGAGATGGATGAGCGGAGCGTGATGGCGACCTTTTCAAAGCCGAACTTCTCGGTGAGCTGGCGCGCCACGGACTTGTAGCCTTCACGGTTGAGCTTGCCGCCGTAGATGTCGCTGCCCTCGGCCTCAATGCCGAAAACATCCTTGGCATCCTCTTCGTTGGAGATGCACACATCGACATATCGGCACAACTCGGTCATGGCCTTGCGTGCCTGCTCGCGCGTCCACAGCTTGCCGCGGTAGTTGAGATCGCAGGAGATCTTCACGCCCTTCGCCTTGGCGGCGATGCAGGCCTGCCTGCAGATCTCCACGAGATTTTCGCCCAGGGCCGGGGTGATGCCGGTGAAGTGGAACCAGTCCGCATCCGCGAAAATCTTGTCCCAGTCGAAGTCACTGGGCTGCGCGAGCTGGATGGCGGAGTTGTCGCGGTCGTAGATGCACACGCTGCCGCGCTGGCTGGCGCCCTTTTCAAGATAGTAAATGCCGATACGGTCGCCGCCACGGACGATGTCATCGGTGTTCACGCCGAGCATGCGCAGGGAGTTGACGGCAGCCTGACCGATGGCGTGCTTCGGGAGCTTCGTCACGAAGCTCACATCCTCGCCGTAATTGGCAAGGGAGACCGCGACGTTGGCTTCGCCGCCGCCGAAGGTCGCCTGCATCTGGTCATTCTGGAAAAAGCGGTAATATCCGTTGGGAGCAAGGCGGAGCATGATCTCGCCGAAGGTAACGATTTTAGACATGGTACTTGACCTCCTGATTATTTCTTCACAAGATGTACGCCGAAGCCGCCGATCTCGTCTTTAAGATAAATCATTTTGCGGGTGCCGTTGGCGTTGTACTTGGCAGTGGACTCATCGAACTCCACGCCGCGCTGCGAGAGATGATAGACCGCACGGTCCACGTTCGGCGTGCCGATGGCGATGTGGCCCTTCGTGCCGCGGCCGGGTGCCTTCATGCACTCCACGGCGGTGCCGGCGAAAACAGAAGAGTTGCCGGGTTTGCAGTCCATATCGAAGAGCGTGCAGAAGAGCTTCACGGTGCGCTCGGCTTCCGCCTCGTCCGCGCAGTTGATGCCGATGTGCATGAGGGAGAAGTTCAGCATGGCTTTCACGGCCTCGCGGCTGATGCGCTCGACCTCGTCCCAGCGCTCTGCGTCGATGAGGTTCTTCTTGACCATCCAGGTGCCGCCGCAGGCGAGGACCTGATCAAAGCCGAGGTAATCATTGAGGTTTGCGGTGTTCACGCCGCCGGTCGGCATCCACTTGAGCGTGCGGTAGGGGCCGGCGAGGGCTTTGATCTTGGCGATGCCGCCGTTCTGCTCGGCCGGGAAGAACTTGACGACCTCGAGGCCGAGAGCCATGGCCTGCTCCATCTCACCGCCGGTGGCGGTGCCGGGGAGCATGAGGGCGCCCTTGGAAAGGCCATACTTGACCATGTCGGGGTTGAAGCCCGGGGTCACGATGAACTTTGCGCCGATGGAAAGGGAGAGATCCAGCTGCTCACGCGTGAGGACCGTTCCCGCGCCGACGAGCATGTCGGGCACGTTTTCGATGATAGCGCGCATGACCTTTTCGGCGGCCGCCGTGCGGAACGTGACTTCCACGGCGTTCAGACCGCCCCGCTGCAGAGCACGCGCCAGCGGCACGGCCTTCTCGGGATCTTCCAGCGCTACGACGGGCACGATACCCGTTTCATATATTCTTTGCAGGACTTCGTTCATGTTTCGGTTCTCCTTTGCAAATTTTCAAATCTGTCTGCATTATATTATCTTGTATACAAGAATTCAAGAGTGCAAGTTGACTAATTTTCACGGTCGGTTTCCGTATATTCTGCCGATGATGCTTGACAATCCGCGATGTTTCCTTTATTTTAAGCGGTGTACTTGTATACACTTGGAGGCATGCGGCATGAAAATCACGGAGTGCAAAGCGCGGGAGACCGGACGCGAATATGCTTTACGGACGATCAAGGACAATATCATACGGCTTGAGTTGGCTCCGGGCAGCGCCGTCAGCGAGAACGAACTGGCTGCGGAAATGGGTCTCTCACGCACGCCGGTGCGTGAGGCGCTCATCGAGCTTTCCAAGGTGAAGATCATCGAGATCCATCCGCAGAAACGCAGCATCGTCGCGCCAATCGACTGTGACCTCGTGGAAGAGGCGCGCTTCATGCGCCATGTCATGGAGTGCGAGATCATCCGTCTGGTGTGCTCACGCGCCGGGAGCGAAGACATCACCGCGCTTCGCGAAAATCTGCAGCTGCAGAAGTTCTATATGGAGAACCGCTACGACACTCTCATGACGCTCGACGACGAGTTCCACGAAAAGCTCTATGCGATTGCGCGCATGCCGCAGATCTACGACATGATGAAAAATCTCTCCATCCACTTCGACCGCGCGCGCCATCTCGCGCTCGTATCGGTGAAGAACTCGAAGATCGTCGCCGACCACGAGGCCATTCTGGACGCCGTGGAGTCAAAGGATGCCGACCGAGCCGCCGACCTCATGAAAAAACACCTCGACCGCTACAAGATCGACACGGCCGCCATCCGCGAGTCGTATCCGCAGTATTTTAAGGATTAAAAAACCGGCACCGCAAGAAAATTTTGTCCCTGCGGTGCCGATTTTTTTACTCATATTTTAGTGCGGTATTGCCTTATATTTCCGCGAAAAGGTGCTCTTTGATGTCGATCATCATGTACCATACGGTCTCGTAGTGCATCAGCCGGAGGATGTTCCGGTCCGGCAGGATGCGCTCGTCGGGCGGGAATTCGTCGTCGCCGTCCCAGTACCGAAAGAGGACGGCAAGATCCTCGAACACCGGCAGGATGAAGCTGACATCGCCCTTGAGTCCCGACGGCGTGCCGCCGAGCTTTTCGCAGGCGCGGCGCAACTCGGGTGCCTTTCCCACCAGACGCCGCAGCGCTTCGGCATCTCGGAGGGAAGTGTCGTGATAGGAACCGATGATGCCGCCAAGCTCGCCGACGGACGCCCATGTCCCGCTCATAACGGGCTTGACCTCCTCCGAGGAGGAATAGCAAAGGTAATCGTAGATGGTCAGGGCGCCGTTATAGCCGACCGGGTGAAGCTCTCCCCGGTCATCGCAGCTCTCGACGATGCCGTTCTCCCGGCCGATGCGCGTTTCGCGGTTCAGATATGAGAGGTACATATAGTTCTCGTCGTGCCGCAGGTGATGAAAAGCGATCAGGTGATCGAGGTCGTAGGTGAGGAAGCGCTCGCGCGCACGCTCCGCCTCGCGTTCGTAGTTGTTCGCCATGGGCTTACAGCTCGATCCAATACCGTTCCACGGCCTCACCGTCGTGGAGCTCGGTATTTTCATATACGCCGCCGCATTTTCGGATGGTCCGGCGGCTTGCCTCGTTGTCGGCATTGCAGGTGATGAGCACGCGCTCGAGGCCGATCGTGCGGCAGTACGCGAGCGCTTGCCGGAGCATCCACGAGGCATAACCCTTTCGTCTCTCGTCCGGGCGCACCGAATAGCCGATGTGGCCGCCGAAGTGCAGGAGATAGTCGTTGAGCGCGTGGCGCACCTGCAGTGTGCCGAGCATGCGGCCGTCGGAGGCGCGCTTGCAGATAAACTGCATGCTCTGCACCTTGCCGGCGGGGACGGTCGCGGGATCGGCATAGCGGGCGTTGTCCGCGAGCCAGTCCTTCGCATCCGCGTGCTGCCGCATGGAGCCCGTGCCGTCCATCGAGCTGTCGGCTTCGAGGAACGCCTGCCGGCAGGCGGCGTATTCCTTGCTGTCCTCTTCGGTGGGGACGCAGAAGAGGAGCTCCTCATCCGGCGCCGGTTTCTCCGTGTTTTCCGCGAATATCGTCCGTGCAGCAAACGTCTTCACGAGCGATTCGTAGCGCGGGCGGTCGACGACGCAGCTCATGCCGTGGCCTGCGCCGGGGAAGGTGTGGAATTCGATCATTTCCGGGTTGGCCGCCGCCAACGCGCGGCTCATATCGCACGGCACGAAGCCGTCCCGCTCGCCGTGGATGAGGAGAATGGGCACGCGCGTTTTCTTCACGGCCTCAAGCGCGTCCGCGCTTTCAATGTCCGCGCCGCCGAAAACCTTCGCGCCCGCGCGGGCGAGCGGATAGAGGGCATCGGCCGGAAGATGCATGGAATGTCCCACCGAGCGGATGATGTTCTTCGCGCTCGTGTACGGGCAGTCCGTCACGATGCCGCACACATTCTCCGGCAGGTCGAGCGCCGACGCCATCAGCACCGTCGCCGCGCCCATGGATATGCCGCCGAGCAGGATCTTGATGTTTCCGAACCGCTCGGCCGCCCACTTCGCCCAAAGAACGACATCGTTCTTTTCCTCGGCGCCGAAGGTAATGGTGTGCCCCTCGCTGCCGCACTGGGCGCGCTCCTCAATGAGCAGCATGGCGCAGCCCATGGAGCGGTAAATGTCCGCGCCGAGGGAGAAGTCGTGTAGCGGCGTGCTGCGGTAGCCGTGGCAGCCGATGACGAGCGGTGCTCCGTCCGATGCGGGGTAATAGCGTCCCCGAAGCGAAAGTCCGTCCGCAGAGCGGATGCCCACGCTCTCAAAGGGCTCCGCGCCGAGCTTGTCGATGGCTGCGGTGATCTCCTTGCGGTACGGCTCCGGGATGTTGGACGAGATGAAATAGTCGTCGTTCTGCTGTCCCTGCGGGGAGTAGAACACATACCGGTACAGCCCGTACAGCCCCGCAAAGCCCGCCGCCGCGCCGCCGAGCGCCACACACAGCATTTTTTCCGTTTTTTTCATATGCACCGCATCCTTTCGCCGTTTGGTTCGGATGCATTATAACATAAATCGTCCGCAGCGAAAACCGTCAATTCCGTAAATTTGTAACGAGGAGGCATCTGTATGCTGAAAATCGAGCATCTAACCGAGACTTTCGGGGACTATGCCACCGTGAACGACTTGAGCCTGCAGTGGATCCGTGCGGCATATCCCTTGCCCGTGTCGGAAATGTGTGATATCATAACAGAAGATCCGTCCGTACATTTAGGGCAACACCACATAATTCGGCAAGAGCGATTTGCGAGAGATTTTTTGCCGAATCGAGGAAGAGAGCCGCAGCCATACTTTGTGTATGTCAAGGCTTGATGACGCGAAGTCGGCGAAAAAGATCCGCAAAGCACCGCAGACGATATTGTGCGGTGTTGCCTAAAGGCAGCAGTCCGTATGTTCCGGGAAGGAAAAGTCATGAAGAAGGATCAGGCAAAATCGTATCTGATGCTCATTGCGTCCATGGCCGTGTTCGGGACGGTGGGTATTTTCCGTCGGTATATTCCGCTCTCCTCGGCAATGCTCGCTTTTTCGCGCGGCATCCTCGGTGGACTCTTTCTGCTGCTCATCGTTTGGGTGTCGCATCACAAATTCGAGCGCATTACGAAGAAGTGTTTTCTCGTTCTCGTGCTCTCGGGCGCGCTCATGGGCATCAACTGGATCACGCTCTTTGAGGCCTACAACTACACGACCGTGGCGACGGCCACGATGTGCTACTACATGCAGCCGACCATCGTGCTGCTCCTCTCCCCGCTCGTGTTCCGCGAGAAGCTCACGGCGAAAAAGCTCGTGTGCGCCGCCGTGTCCGTTGTCGGCATGCTCCTCGTCTCCGGCATGCTTGAGGGCAATGCCGTCGGGTCGGAGGACTTCAAGGGCGTGCTCTATGGTCTTTCCTCCGCCGTCTTCTACGCCGCCATCGTGATCATCAGCAAAAAGGTGCAGGTCGAGGATGCATACGCCAAGACCGTCATTCAGCTCTTTTCCGCAGCGGTCGTACTCACCCCGTATCTCCTGCTCACGGAGAGCGCCGAGACGCTGCAGATCAACGGCATGGGTCTCTGTATGCTGCTCATCGTGTGCATCGTACACACCGGCATCGCCTACGCCGCCTATTTCTCGAGCATCAAAGCGCTCAAAGCCCAGTCCGTCGCCGTTCTCAGCTACATTGACCCCGTGTGCGCCCTGCTCCTCTCCGCCCTCTTCCTCCGCGAACGCCTGACCCTCCCGGGTCTCCTCGGCGCCGCCCTCATCCTCGCCTCCGCCCTTGTGAGCGAGTCGGGAGAGAAAAGGGCCGAATAATCATCCTTCAACATTCACTGTTCATTAAAGCAAAATCATCCCCGAAGCCGGATCTTTTCGGTTTCGGGGATGATCGATTTATTCGGCTTTGACGGGGCAGCGGTAGCGCCATTTGCCAGCGGTCTTTTTGCCGTACTCGATGGCTTCCTTCGGGCAGAGGGTGAGGCAGGCCATGCAGTGGGTGCAGTTGTCTTCCCACACGGGGCGGCCGTCCCGAAGCGTGACGGCTTTGGTCGGGCAGGCTTTGACGCATGTGCCGCAGCCGACGCACACATCGCTTACGGTGAAGTCTTTGGCATGCAGCGCCATTTTATAAAAGCCCGGGTTCACGGCGCCGCTGAGCATTTTGTCCATGGCGCTCACCCGGATGGCGGGGAGCCGCTCTCCGGCGCAGATGCACTCGGCGAGAGCGGCGATCGCCGGCTCGGCCGCTTCCACGATCTTCACGGACTCCTCGCGGCTCGGGACGGAGAACATGGCGAGATAGTTTTCCGGCATGATGACCTTCGCGCAGCCGCAGTAGGTGAGGTGCTTTTCCTCGCACAGCTCCTCGGCGTACTTTCCGGCGTTGCCGTTGCCGTCGCCGCAGGTCATGACGAAGTAGATGTTCTGATTCCCGCGCAGGAGCGTGCGGCGCAAATGGTCGCGCACGATGTGCGGGATCTGCCAGGCGTAGGTCGGCGTGACGACTACCCACGGCTTCTCGGATGCGAGCGGTGAGCGGTCACCCTCCCGAATGCGCTCAAAGAGGGAAAGTGTTTCGTCCCCGAGAGTGGAGGCAAGCTTTTTGGCAGCATATTCGCTGTTGCCGGTACCGGTAAAATAGAGGATCACAGCGGGCTCCTTTCCTCCCGGCCGCGCCGGGCGTGTTGTTCTTATTTGTACAGTATAACAGGTTCGTTTGCATTGCACAAATCAAAACTCCGCCGCTTTTTCGGCGAGCTCACCGAGTAGGGGCTCGAAGCGGACGCCGTAGGTGTGCTCGGGTTCGGTGCGCTTCATGCACGCGAGCACGAAGTCCGCCGCCGCGCCCGCCGCCGTGAACGCATCCGCGCCGCGGCAGAGGAGGCCGGTGAACGCCGAGGCGAACACATCGCCCGTGCCGTGGCAGCTGCGCTGCAGCCGCTCGTGGCGGTAATAGCGGAAGGATGTTTTGTCGCACACGACAACGCCTGTGGTCTCCGGTGCGTAGCTCACGCCGGTCAGGACGACCGTACCGACGCCGCTCTCCAAAAGCGCATCGGTAAGGGAGCGGATATACGGCTCATCGTATGTTTCGCGGTATTCGATGCCGGTGAGGAGCGAGGCCTCGGTGATGTTCGGCAGCAGCACATCCGCGTGCACGGCGAGCATTTTCATTTTCCGCACAAAGGCGTCGTCAAAGCCCGCATAGAGACGGCCGTTGTCAGCCATGGCGGGGTCGATGATGCGCACGCCGCCCGGTTCGAGGAGCGTGTCCATGATGGCGCACACATGCGCGATCTGTTCGCCGCTGCCGAGGTAGCCGGTGTATACGGCATCGAATGTGATGCCCGCGCTCTTCCAGTGCGCAGCGATATCGGGCATATCCGCCGTGAGGTCGCGGAACGTATACCCCGTGAAGCCGCCCGTGTGCGTGGAAAGCACCGCCGACGGCAGCACCGCCGTCTCAATGCCGCACGCCGACACCACCGGCAGCGCCACCGTGAGCGAGCACTGCCCCACGCAGGAAATATCCTGCACCGTCAAGATCCGTTTATTCATAATGCCATTGCCTCCGAATCAAAATGCCTCGCGCGGAGCGGGGCTCGTTTGAAGCGAAAAAATACTCCCTGCGTATTATACACAGGGAGTTTGCTTTATGCAATGGAGGAAAAGAGAAATTTCGAAATCGGTTCTTACTTCGCCACGGGGACGGTGCCAGCCTGACGGATGAGGTCGTTGGCGGCGGTGCCGGAGCCGGTGGGGTCGTAGGTCACGGTCATATCCAGGTTGTCGACCATGAACTGCTCAGCCAGGATGTTGATGACTTTTTCCATAGAGGTGGAGCCGTTGGTGGAAACGGAGCCGGAAAGGGCGGCCGTCTCTTCGGCGGCGGTGGTCTCGGTCGTGGTGGAAGCGGTGCTGCCGCAGGCGGCCAGCATGGATACCGTCAGCACGGCGCAGAGAACAACAGCGAGAATTTTCTTTGCTTTCGTTTTTTGTCTTACTCCTTTTTTCGAATACAGTAATTTTTGTCTTTCTCTCGGTACGCACAGAGCATACCGCCCCGCCGTAAAATCCGTTACCGTGCTTTCGTAAAAAGAATGTAAAACGCAAATTGCAAGTGCAAGTTGGACACCTGCATGGTAGAAATTAGTTAATCAGAGC
>CAVGGQ010000076.1:0-9211 GCA_963628785.1 Oscillospiraceae bacterium
GCCTAGGCCAGTATCATGGCCTTATAGGCCTAGAGCAAACCACGGGCTTTGCCCGTGGTTATGATTGTATTGAATTGTGCACCTGTTATTCCAGCGTCAGGATCGTGCAGGAGGTTAATGCGTATTCTTTTTCGGGGGCGGGGAGAGTGTCTGTGTCGATCGTGGGGCGGGTGCCGGATACCAGGATCTCTACGAACTTTGCTTGGGTGATCTCACGGATCACGATCGTTCCGTCGGCGCGGCGGGAGAGGAGGACGGGCACGCCGGTGTCCGTCGTGAGGACCGCTCCGATGTCGTAGGCGTGTTCGGGGTCGAGACCCTCGATGGCTTTTTTGCTGCTACGCTCCACGTTTTTGAGCACCGGCACATCGGCGGTCGTTACTTCGGCAGATCCGCTTGAACTTGTGAGAAGGACAACACGAGCGTCTGTGGTCGTTGCGGCAAGCTCCGAATTTATGAAGGGGTCGAATGTTTCTCCTGTCGATACGAGAGTGAAAGCGTTCTCTTCCAGCCGCACCGCACCGCTCTTATAATACTCCCGCACGGTGGTGAGGAGCTTCACATATTTGTCCTCTGCCGTCGTCAGCTCGCTTTCGAGTTGCTCGCGGACATTCTTGCTGTAGGACTCGAAAAAGGACGCGAATATATCGTCATGCGAGTCGCTCTCGTCTTCCAGCGCCTTCAGCCATGCGATCAGCTCGGCGCGGCTGCCGGCCGGGAGTTCTTCTTCTGTCGGAAAGTCGCCCGCAGCAAGGCGGTTGAAGAGATCGATTGCCGCATTCGCGGTCTCGTCGGTCGAGAAAAATCGGATCTCCGCGAAGATCTGCTCGTCCGGGTGCAGACTGTCTGCCGAGGGCAGGCTCAGCGGCACGGTCTCCACCACGGCGCAGCTACCCTCGAGATATATATCTGCGATCTGCTCGGAGCGTCCGCCCTCATAGAGGTTCACGACAAAATCGCTCCTCAGCCCGTGCGGCCAGAATTTTTCCGGCAGGTTCGTTCGGGTGCCGAGCATTACGCTCTCCGGGTGAATGACGATGTCGCTGCCGTTCCATGAAACGGCGGTCTGCACCGTTACCGACACGGTCACCATGCCGAGGATCTCACGCGAGATGCACACGCGCATCTTTCCATCGGCAATGCGGAATCCGAAGTCCGAATCGCCGAATCGCGCCTGCACCTCGGAGCGCACCGCATCAAGGCAATCGTCGCGCTCGGCGATCAGGTAAATATCATTTTTATAGAGACGCAGCTGTGCGCTCCCGTCATCGGCAAATGTCACCTCACCGATGTCCCCGCCTGTGCCGGAGGCGAGAATGGACTCAATGTCATCGCTGAAGGCCGAAGTGCCGCTGTTGCCGAGAATGAGCGCCGTGAGGAGTAGCAGCACGAGGATACCCGCAGGGATCGCAATGGCGAGCCACTTTCTGCGCGGCGATCGCTTTTTCTCTTCCACAGCTACTCACTCCTTTTTCAAATAGTTACTCTATTGTAACCGATTCGGACGAAAAAAGCAATTGCATCCTTCACGGGTATACAATATAATAATACAGCATTTTTACCGAAAACAGAGCGTTTTCGCCCGGAAGGTGGTTTTTCATGTCTTACGCGCTTGCCTTGGTGGATTTTGACGGCACACTGGCCGATTCCATGCCGTACTGGCTTTCGCTGCCCAAAGACGCGCTCCGCGAAGCGGGGATCCGGGAGCCGGAGGGATTTGATTCCTACATCCGCTCCGTGCCGATGCACGAGATCGCGGCGGACATGGCGAAGAAATATCCGGCGGTCGAGGCGGAATGCTCGTTCCTGCAGCGGTTTGACGCGCAGATGCGGGAGCACTATGCCAAGCGCGTGCCGCTCAAACCCGGCGCGGACGAGCTCCTTCGCCTGCTGCGCCGCGCGGGTGTGCGCATCTGCATCCTCTCCGCCACACGCCACGAGCTGCTCGACGCCGTCGCGGAACGGCTCGGCGTCACGGCCCTCGCGGACGGCATCTATACCGAAGCGGAAGTCGGCTCGAAGCGCACCGAAGCGCCGTATGCGTATTTCCGCGACAGATCCGGCGTGCCGTACGAGAAGATGCTCCTCGTCGAGGACGCTCCGCGCAACCTCGCCGCCGCCCGGACCCTCGGCCTCACGACGGTCGGCGTATACGACGAGAGCATGAGCAAAGAAAACGCCGCTGTCCGAGCCGCCTCCCGCATCTACCTCCCCGACTTCTCCGACCTGAGAACCCTCGAAGAGCTTTTGCGATAAAATATGAGCGGCGCCCGTATCCTGCGGATGCCGCTTCGTTATATGCCGTTTGAAACCTGCTGCAAAACAAACGATCCGTGCGGCGGAGAAAAGGAGAAAATTTCAAATAAACTATTGACAATCCTTGAAAATATGATATTATATTCGGGCGCTCCAAAGACAGCAGGTGGAATTTTTCCGTAAGTCCTGCCGAGGAAAGCACGATACTTGTATTGTGTCTCCTTCTGTCTTTCGGCAGAGGGAGTTTTTCTTTCGGGCGCAAAAATTTACCCCGGAGGTGAAATCATTGCCTAACGCGAAAGTACTCAGCGAGAAACAGGCCATCGTGGAGGAACTCACCAAGCGTCTCGGAAACGCCACATCGGGCGTCCTTGTGGACTACAAGGGCATCACCGTTCTGGAGGATACCGAGCTGCGCCGTGAGCTGCGTACCGCCGGCATTGAGTACACCGTTGTGAAGAACACCCTGCTCCGCTTCGCGGTCGACAAGTGCAATTTCAACGAGTTTGACTCCCTGCTGAACGGCTCCACCTCTCTGGCCACCACCGAGGGCGACCCCATCGCGCCCATCCGCATCGTCAGTGAGTATGCCAAGAAACTGAACGGCAAGTTCGAGATCAAGGGCGGCTTCATGGAAGGAAAAGTTCTTCCGATGTCCGAGATCGAAGAGATCGCTCAGCTCCCCGGCAAGGATGCCCTGTACTCCAAGGTCCTCGGCACCATGCTCGCACCCATCACCAGCCTGGCCGTCGTTCTCGGTCAGATCCTGGAACAGAAGGGCGGCTCCATCGAGACCGCCGAAGCCGCTGCCGAATAATTCCGGCAGACACAATTCAATTTTAGGAGGAAATTACAAATGGCTAGCGAAAAAGTTACCGCTATGATCGAAGAAGTCAAGGCCCTCTCCGTCCTGGAGCTGGCTGAGCTCGTCCACGCCCTTGAGGAAACCTTCGGTGTCTCTGCCGCCGCTGCTGCCGCTCCCGCTGCCGCCGCCGCTGCCGCTCCCGTAGAGGAGAAGACCGAGTTCGATGTCGTCATGACCGAGTTCGGTGCCGAGAAGATCAAGGTCATCAAGGAAGTCCGCGGCATTCTGGGCCTGGGCCTCGCCGAGGCGAAGGCCATGGTCGAAGGCGTCCCCGCCAAGATCAAGGAAGCCGTCTCCAAGGACGAAGCCGAAGAGATCAAGGCCAAGCTCGAAGCTGTCGGCGCCAAGGTCGAACTCAAGTAATTTTATTTTCATCCGCCTTGCTCCCTGCCTGAGCAGGGGGCCGAAGTCCGGAAGGAGGACAATGATTTATGGCTAAGACCACCGAAAAATACGAGGTCCTGTACGTTCTCAACCCCAACCTCAGCGAGGATGAGACCAAGGCCATCGTGGAAAAGTTCAAGACTCTGATCGAGCAGAACGGCACCGTCGACGAGATGGACGAGTGGGGCAAGCGCAAGCTCGCTTATGAGATCAACTACCTCACCGAGGGCTACTACGTTCTCGTGAAGTTCACCTCCGGCCCCGAGCTCCCCGCTGAGCTCGACCGTATTCTCGGCATCACCGACGGTGTGATCCGCTCTCTCGTCACTCTGCGTCACGAATAATCGGAGGGAATGATATGCTGAATCATATCGTTCTTATGGGCCGCCTCACCCGGGATCCCGAGCTGCGTTATACCGGCTCGAACATCCCCGTGGCGTCCTTCTCCATCGCTGTCGACCGGGATTTCGGCCGCGGTGAAAACGGTGAAAAACAGACCGATTTCATCAACGTCGTTGCCTGGCGTCAGACCGGGGAATTTGTCAGCAAGTATTTCACGAAGGGCAGCATGGTGGCCGTTTCCGGCCGGCTGCAGATGCGTGACTATACCGACCGCGATGGCAACCGCCGTACGGCGGCCGAGGTCGTGGCCGACAACGTCTACTTCGGCGAAAGCAAACGCCGTGACGATGCCGGTTCCGCCCCGCGCCAGGACTATGCGCCCCGTCAGGATTATTCCAACCGCACACCGTCTAACGACGGATTCAACAGCGCGAAAGCGCAAGCCGGATCTTTCCAGGCTATTGACGATGATGACGGCCAGCTGCCGTTTTGACACGCACGAAAGGAGTTTATGAACCATGGCTTTTGATAAGTCCGCTGCACCGCAGAAGAACCGTAAGCGCAGAAAAGTCTGCCAGTTCTGTGTGGATAAGGCCGAGTATATCGACTATAAGGACACCGTCAAACTGCGCAAGTACCTCAGCGAGCGCAGCAAGATCCTGCCCCGCCGCACCACCGGCGCCTGCGCCTACCATCAGCGTCTGCTCACCGAGGCAATCAAGCGCGCCCGCCAGGTCGCGATCCTGCCCTACGTGACCGACTGATCTGCAGGTAAAAGGCATATAAGAACTCCCCTCCGAGCGATCGAAGGGGAGTTTTTCTTTGCCCGTTCCCGGAAAAATGTGTGAAAACCCGGCCGAAAATCCAGGAAAAATGTGTGCAGACCCTATGGATTTTCTCGGAAAAATGTGTTATCCTATGTGCGAAGGACGGTGAAAAGCATTGAAACGCAACGCAATACGCGCACTTGAGGCGTGGAAGGACGATCCGGAGAGAAAACCGCTGGTGCTCCGCGGCGCACGGCAGGTGGGAAAAACATGGCTCATGAAGGAATTTGCCCGCACGGCGTACCGGAGCTTTGTCTATTTCAACTTCGATGAAGACGATGAGATCCGATCCGTGTTCGAAGCCAACAAAAATCCGCAGAGGATCGTTGAGCTCCTCTCGCTGATCGCGGGGAAGAAGATCCTCCCGGGAGAGACGCTCATCCTCTTCGACGAGATACAGGAATGCCCCAAAGCACTCAATTCCCTCAAGTATTTTCACGAGAGCGCACCCGAGTACCACATTATCGCGGCGGGCAGCCTCCTCGGAACGCTTCTGGCATCGCCGAAGTCCTACCCGGTCGGCATGGTCAACCTTCTTGATATATATCCGCTGACCTTCGATGAATTTCTCGAAGCGTCCGACCCCGCACTTTTCGCCTATTACACAGGCATCCGGAAGGAGCAGCCCGTCGAGGAGATATTCCACTCCCGCCTCTCGGAAGCGTACAGCCGGTATCTCATCATCGGCGGAATGCCGGAGTGCGTTTCCTCGTGGATCACTCACAAGGACCCGGCGCGGGTCCTGCAGATCCAGCGCGAGCTGGTCACGATCTACGAGAATGACTTTTCCAAGCATAACGGCAGCGTCAACAGCGGCCGCATCCTCATTGTTTTCCGCAGCATCGTGTCGCAGCTCGCAAAGCCGAACGAAAAATTCATGTACGGCGCGGTGCGCGAAGGCGGGCGGGCGCGGGATTTTGAAGAGGTCATCGAGTGGCTCGTGTCCACCGGAATGCTCAACCGCGTGTGCAATGTGTCCAAGCCCGAGCACCCGCTTCCGGCGTTCGATAAGCCCGAGCAGTTCAAGCTGTTTCTTTTCGATACGGGCCTTCTCAAGTACATGGCGGGCATCGACAACAGCGCGATCCTCGTCAAAACGGATTATCAATTTAAAGGCGCACTCACGGAAAACTATGTTCTGCAGCAGCTTCGCGGTCGGATTGCCGTGGAGCCGCGCTACTTTGCCTGCAAGAGCGGCGAGATCGACTTTCTGCTCCAGCACGGCACGGAGATCATTCCGGTCGAGGTCAAGGGCGGCGAGGACAAGAGCGCACCGTCATTCAAAAAATACATTGCCGAGCACAGCCCGGAGCACGCGATCCGTTACAGCACGCGCGGCTATCGCACGGACGGCGCGATCACGAATATCCCGCTTTACCTTGCACCGCGGACAAAAGATTTGCTGTAATATGTTGCGCCGCGGCGCAATATAGAGTATAATAAATCAGAAATTAAAGGCAGCGCCGCAGACGACAATGTGCGGTGCTGCCGAAAATAAAACAACGGAGGTTGGCGCGACTATGTACCAGAACGGCAGGATCTATATGGGGCTCTCCGGCGAGGAGCGGGTGGAGCTTCCTCTTTCAATGTGCAACCGGCACGGGCTCATCGCCGGCGCGAGCGGCACGGGCAAAACCATCTCGATGAAGGTCATGGCGGAGTCGTTTTCCGATGCGGGCGTGCCCGTGTTCCTGTGCGATGTAAAGGGCGACGTTGCGGGCATCTGCGCCCCTGGTACGGAGAGCGACGATATGCGCGAGCGCATTGAGAAGTTCGGCCTCGCCGGCACGTTCTCCTTCAAAGGCTACCCCACCACCTTCTGGGATATCTATCAGACCGGCGGCCACGCCGTGCGCGCCACCGTGAGCGATATGGGGCCCGACCTGCTCTCGCGCATTCTCGGCCTCACCCCGGCGCAGGAGGGCATCCTTAACATCGTCTTCCGCATCGCGGACGACCGCGGCTTGCTGCTCATCGACCTCAAGGATCTCCGCGCCCTGCTCAATTATGCGAACGAGCACCGCGAGGAGTACCGCATGACCTACGGCAACATCACCACGCAGTCCGTCGCGGCGATCCTGCGCACCCTGATCCCGCTGGAGGAAGGCGGCGGCGACCTCTTCTTCGGTGAGCCCGCGCTCGACATCCACGACTGGATCCGCACCGCCGACGACGGCCGCGGCATGATCAATGTGCTCGACTGCATCCGCCTCGTGCAGAACCCGACGCTCTATGCGAGCTTCCTTTTGTGGATGCTCTCCGAGCTCTTCGAGACACTGCCCGAAATCGGCGATCAAGAGAAGCCGAAGCTCGTGTTCTTCTTTGATGAGGCGCACATGCTCTTCCGCGATGCGCCCGCCGTACTCGTGCAGAAGATCGAGCAGACCGTGAAGCTCATCCGCTCGCGCGGCATCGGCGTGTTCTTCGTGACGCAGAGCCCCGCGGACATTCCGGACAGCGTACTCGCGCAGCTCTCCAACCGCATTCAGCACGCGCTGCGCGCCTACACCCCGGCGGAGCTCAAGGCCGTGCGCGTGGCGGCGCAGGCGTTCCGCGAAAATCCCGCATTCAACGCCGAGGACGCCATCATGGAGCTCGGCGTCGGCGAGGCGCTCACATCGTTCCTCGGCGAGGACGGCATCCCCGCCATGGTGCAGCGCACGAAGATCGTCTGCCCGCAGAGCCTCATGGGTGCGCCCGAGCAGATGATGCGCATGAAGACCATGCTGCGCGACGGCATGGAGAAGTACGACGAGGCCGTGGACAATGTCTCCGCCTACGAGATGCTCGCGGACGAAGCCGCCGCCGCGGAGGAAGCCGCGCAGGCCGAGGCCGACCGCATCGCCGAGGAGAAGCGTGCCGCCGAGGAAGCCAAGCAGCGCGAGAAAGAGGAAGCCGCCGCCGCGAAGCAGCGCGAAAAGGAAGCCGCCGCCGAGGCCAAGCGCAAGGAGAAGCTTGAGGACGAGGAGCGCCGCCGCACCCAGAAGCTCGAGGACGAGGAGCGCCGCCGTGCGCAGAAGCTCGAAGACGAGGCCCGCCGCAAAGCCGAAAAGGCCGAGGAAGCCGCGCAGAAGAAAGCCGAGCGCGAAAAGGAGAAGAAGGAAGCCGAGGAAAAGAAAAAAGCCGACCGCATCCGCTCCAAGATCGAAACGCAGCTCATCTCCGCCGGCGGCCAGATCCTCAAACGCGGCCTGATGGGGATTCTCAAAAAGTAAATAATGACCGAAAAAAGAGGGGAGAGCTCGAAAAGCTCTCCCCTTAGTTTGTCTTTTCGCAGAAGACAAATTCTGCGAAATTTTCTAAAGCGATTTTACTTAGAATTTACATAATGTACGCTGATTGTAGCATTCGATAACAAAAAAATCAAGCCCTAATTTAGGAGAAATTCCGGAAAAAAAGAAAACCGTAAAAATTTCTCGGTTCGAAAGGCTCCCCTTGTGCTCAAGGGGAGCCTTTACGAGAGGACGCAGATTCCGGCACCGTTTTCGCAGAGTTTGTCATCTGCGAAACAATGCGGAATATACCCCGCGGGAACGGGGTTAAAATATTCAAAAAATTTATATCAGAGGAGAAAACCCATGAAAAAGAAAATCACCGCACTCTGCCTGTGTGTTGCTCTTCTTGCCATCGCGGTCGTCGGCGTATCTCTCGCCTACCTGACCGACACGGACGAAGCCGTCAACACCTTCACCGTCGGCAACATCGATGTCGTCCTCTCCGAGAACTGCGAGGTAACGGATTCCAATGACAAAGAGATCGAAGGCGCTGTCAAGACGGAAAAGGGCGTGACCACGTTCAGCGGCCTCGTACCGAGCTACAAGATCACCAAGACCCCGGCCATCACGAACAAGACCGAGTCCAACGATGCCTATGTCCGCGTGTTTGTCACACTGAGCAATAAGAATAACAACTTCGTTCAGGCCCTGAACAAAGCCATCGACGATACATACGGCGATGAAAAGGCTCCGGAAATCTACAACACGGTCTTCAACGGCTGGGGAATCCATCAGGAAAAGGATTCCGGAAATGGCTGGGTGAACCGTCTGTGGATGGCAAGGCCCGCAGACACCCAGGTTCTGGCTGTTGACTACACCCGCCACTTCACCAACTATTTTGCCGGCTCTAAAAACAATACCTTTATCGAAGGCGAACCCGAGCGCAAGGACGGCTTCATTTACGAGTATTACGGAGAGGAAAGCTATTACGCAAAGGCTACGACCCAAAACAGCCTCCTCTATGTGTTCTATCTGAAGCTTGCACCGGGCGAGAGCTACACGCTCTTCAACGGCCTGAACATCCCTGCGGACTTCACCGCCGAACAGCTTGCCATGTTCGACGGCCTCCAGATCGGCATCTACGCCGACGCCATCCAGGCCGCAGGCTTTGAAAATTACACCGCAGCCTTCACCGCCCTCGAAAAAGAGCACCCCCTCGGCTGGTGGAACAGCTGATCCGAAACCGCATACCAAAAGAGACTGCCCCCAAAAGGCAGTCTCTTTTTTGCATATTCCGGTGTCAGTCCCGCGATGTTCCCGCC
>CAVGGQ010000077.1:0-9186 GCA_963628785.1 Oscillospiraceae bacterium
ATACCCGTAAAACACCGACTTTCGTGCAAAAAATTTCGCGATTAGAAGTGATGGATGGTTAAAGGACACCCCTTGAATCCCCAAAAGCTATTTATTCAGAGGTTCCTTAAAATGTCCACCGCATCCAAGACCCGCAAGAACCTCAATTACCTGCAGAAGCTGAAAGACAACGGCGAGAAGATCGTTCAGATGTGCCCGGCCGAGCTTGGCCCCGTTTTCGCCCTTGCCGCCGAAATGGTCGGCTGCGACATCTGCCGCATCCCCTCCATGCTCTCCATCCGCGTCGGCAACACGCTGGACGAGTTCCTGCTCACCGCCGGCCTCACGATCCATAAATTCCGCGAGTACTGCAACATCATCCACATCAACTACTATATGCCGACGGCAACTTACGCCGACAAAGCGCAGGCTGTTCGCTGGGGCAGCGAGTGGACGATGGACGGTGCTGACTCCTTGCTCCCCATGGGCATCACCAA
Source organism: Oscillospiraceae bacterium (assembly GCA_963628785.1). Taxonomy (GTDB): domain Bacteria; phylum Bacillota; class Clostridia; order Oscillospirales; family Oscillospiraceae; genus Apopatocola. The sequence goes on from CAVGGQ010000077.1 coordinate 477, forward strand.
CGAGATCCTCAAGTTCATGTCCGACAACTATGTTCCCACCTACGGCCACATCGGTGCCATCTCCGGCTGGCAGACCAACGCTACCGGCTACAAAAAAGGTCGGCAAGACCGCTGAGGATGCTTTCCGCATTTTCAAGTGGGGCTATGAGTATCAGGAAAATGGCATGGGCGGCATGACCATCGAGCTCACCCCAATGGAAGTTTCCCAGGCCATTTCCGAAAAGCTGCGTGTGCCCGTCGTCTCCATCGCCGCCGGCGCTCCGTGCGACGGCTCCGAGATGGTCGACATGGACACCTTCGGCATGATGCCGAGACCGGCGTCTCACTCCAAGACCTACGCCGAGCTCCTGCCGTTCCTGTGCGAGGCCTACATGGGCTGGGCAACGGATGTGCGCGAGGGCAATTACCCCGAAGACAAGCACGGCTATCACATGGATACCGAAGAGCTCGCCAAGTTCAACGACATGATGGCGAAGTTTTAATTGAAAGACGCAGAGGAGAATAAGAATATGGCTATCACTTCCAAAAGCCCGCTGAGAGACATCGTCGCCGATGAGCGCGCTGTCGCGATCGTAGATAAATATGTTCCCGGATTTATGGCAAAGTCCGATACGTTCGGCCCCACCATGGGCATGAAGTTCTCCATGCTCATCAAGTTTCCGCAGGCCGGCATCTCCCCGGAGACACAGAAGGCCCTCTGCGCCGAACTGGACGCTCTCGATCAGTAAAAAACGCATAGGCAGCGCCGCCCGGTGTCCTTGAAGACAATTCGCACCGGGCCCGCAGCTGCACCCCCCAAGGGCGCAAATATCCCCCTCATTTGCGCCCTCTTTGAAAAAGGAGAAAAGAAAAATGGATCAGGAAACTCTGTATATGCTGTCCTCCGCCCCTCTGGATGAGGACAAAACGATTGCTGAAATATATGATCTTACCGGGAAAGTCGCCGTAGTGGCCGGCACGCTCGGTCTCGCCCTGCATGTAATTTACCGTCTCGCTTCCTGCGGCGCAAAGGTCGTGTGCGGCTCGCGCAATGAGGAAAGCGGCGCTCTTCTTGTAGCCGACATGAAGGAGCGCGGACTCGAGGTAAGCTACAAGAGAACCGATGTAAGCCATGTCGAAGACTGCGAAGCCCTCGTGAAGTTTGCCGAGGAAACCTACGGCAATGTCGATATCGTTGTCCCCGTGGCAGCCGTATGGGATGCCCGCGCGTTTGTCGATGTCGAAGAAGCCACCTGGGACAAGATCATTGATGTCGATCTCAAGGGACAGTACTTCCTCGTGCAGGCGGCTGCCCACAGCATGATCCTCGGGAAAAAGGGTGGCAAGGTCGTTACGATCGCCTCGGTGGCCCACCGCGCGGACGATATGGCGAAAATGGCGATGATGACACCCTACAACGCCGCAAAAGCCGGCGTCGTCGGCATGACGAAGGGCATTGCAAAAGAACTCAAGCAGTACGGCATCAATGTCAACTGCGTTGCACCGGGCGGCATGGTCACTCCGGGCGCCATGATGAACAACACGAAGACCTCCGCGCTTTACGGCAAGCAGTTCGATGAGGACATGATGAAGTACGGTACCGGAACGCCGGTGGCGTCCTCGCCAGACCAGATCGCGCTGATGATCCTCACCATGTGCACGGCGGTGTTTATGTACGGCCAGCTCATCGAAGTGGACGGCGGCAGTCAGTTCTCCTTCCAGGAAAAGCCCTGGAGCTACACCATGGAAGGCGGACTTCACGCCTGAGCGGGCATTCCGGAAAATAAGGGCAGCATCGCCTCTTGCAAATTATGCGGTGCTGCCTGAGGCTTGCCAAAAAGCCGATCGGGTGCTAATATAAAAGGGTAAGCGGAAACGCTTGCCCTAAAATGGATTTTATGCGCCCGCGCCGAGCGGTGCGGGCGCTCTTTTTTATGGGGGTATCATTATGGAACTTATGCGCGGAGATGCGCTTCGGCAGAAAATGATGGGCGGCATCAACAAGCTCGCCGATGCGGTAAAGGTGACGCTTGGGCCGCTCGGGCGCAACGTGGCACTGCACCAGAAATCGAATATCCATGGCGCGGACTATTCGGATGCCCCCGCGGCGGGAGCCCATGTGCTCATCACAAACGACGGCGTGACGATCGCCAAGAGCATCGTTCTCGCCGATCCCGCCGAAAACCTCGGCGTGCAGCTCCTGCGCGAAGCCGCCGTTAAGACGAACGACACAGTCGGCGACGGCACGACCACAGCCATCGTGCTCGCGCAGGGTATTCTGCAGGCGGCATTTCGCAACATTGCCGCCGGGGCCGAGAGCATGGCGGTGCGCCGCGGTGTGCAGAAGGCGGGGGAGCGTGCGGTCAAAGCGTTGCTCGATGCCGCGCAGCCCATCGCTACGGAGAAGGAGATCGCCCATGTGGCCTCCATTTCCTGCGAGGATAAGGAGCTCGGCGCGATGATCGCGCACGCCATCTACCGCGTCGGCCGCGAGGGCGTCATCAATATCGATGACTCGAAAAAGACCGAAACGACGCTCGATATTCAGGAGGGCATCGTTTTCGAGAAGGGCTTTCTCTCGCCGGTCATGGCGACCGACGAGGCGCAGACGGAAGCCGTGCTGCGCGATCCTTACATTTTGATTTGCGATACGAATTTCTCGAATCCGCAGGACATTCTGCCGTTCCTCATTCTGGCGGCGGAGGACGAGCGGGACGCGCTCGTTATCTGCGACGGCGCCGAGAGCGCGGTCCTCGGACTCATCGCCCGCAACAAAACCGAAGGCGATATGAACATAGTGTGCGTGCAGGCGCCGCTGTACGGCGAGGGCCGGCGCTGGCGCATGGAAGACCTGGCGGTGCAGACCGGCGGCGCTTTCATCACGAAAGAGCTCGGCATGGACATCCGCAATGTAACGCGCGATATGGTGGGAACGGCCGCCTATGTGCGCGTGACGAAAAATCAGACGATCATTACCGGAGGCGGCGGTGACCCTGCGGCCGTAGAGAGCCGCATCGCCGAGCTTCGGCATATCATAGAAACGACCGATTATGAATTCAACCGCGAACGGTATCGCGAGAGACTGGCAAAGTTTGTCTCCGGCGTCGCGAAGATCGATGTCGGCGGCCGGACGGAACCGGAGATCTGGGAAAAGAAAATGCGCGTGGAGGACGCGGTGAACGCCTCGCGTGCCGCGTGCGAAGAGGGCGTAGTCCCCGGCGGCGGCATCGCGCTGCTGGATCTTGCACCAATGCTTTTCGACTTCGCGGACACGCTCTCCGGCGATGAGAAGACCGGCGCGCGCATCGTTGCCGAAGCCGTGCAGATCCCGGCGCGGCAGATCCTCGACAACGCCGGCCGCGACGGCAAGTCCCTGACGGCATCGCTCCGAGGCAAGAGCGGTAAAGGCATCGATGTATTTACCGGACGCGAGACGGACATGCTCGCCGCGGGCATTTTCGACCCCGTAAAGGTAACGCGGCTCGCCCTGGAAAATGCCGTGTCCGTAGCTTCCACCGTCCTCACGGTGGAAGCGGGTACGGAGAAAAAAGAACCGAAGGCAAAGGAGACAGTATCGTGACGGAGAGAGACAGAGAATACTTCTGGAAAAAGGCCGTGGAAGCCTACGAGATCGAAGTCCCCGACGAACTTGTGGAAAACGAGGTCGCCTACTTTGCGGCGCAGGCGAAGCACTGCCTGCAGTACGACGCTCTGACAGGCGGCGAAAGCCATCCGTTCGCGGCCTTTGAGGTGGAGGAGCACATGGACGAGATCCGGGAAGCGGCGTATTTCGAGGCGAAATCGGAGCTCATACTGAAAGCGGAGCTCCAATCGAACCCGCCCGTTGTCACCGCCGAAGAGCTACAGGCCAAAGCCGAATCGATCTGCGAGCGGGAGAACACCACCATGGATTTCGTCCGCCGCTTCTTCGGCGACGATCTCAAGGGTCTCGAAGGCGACCTTCAACGCACCAAGATCATGGAGCGCCTCGGCAGCGAATACAAAACGAAAGGAAACATATAATATGGATCAGACAAGTTTGTTCGGGTACGAGGGAAAAACCTGTGTCGTCACCGGTTCGTCCAACGGCATGGGGCTGGCAACGGCAAAGCTCCTGGTGTCGCTCGGCGCCAAGGTATACGCGGTGTCGCGCAGCACCACGAAGGCAGAGGGACTCGCCGGAAACATCCGCTGCGATCTCTCAAACAAAGCCTCCATTGATGAGGCGTTTGCGAAGCTTCCGGAAAAGATCGATGCCTTCTTCGGGATTGCCGGCCTTTCCGGCTCCAAGACGGATTACCGCACGACATTCCACTGTGACTTCACGGCAAATAAATACATCACCAAACAGTATCTGCGCGCCCGAATGGGACGCGGCGGATCCATTACCTATGTCACCTCTACGGCAGGACTGCATTGGGAAAAGTACCGGAAAGAGCAGAACGCCATCGTCCATGCGGAAGGCTGGGAAGCAACGGACAAGGCCATCGACCGCATCGCCGAGATCGCGCCGCCGACTCTTGCCTACATGTTCGCCAAAAGATGCCTTTCTCAGTTCGCCGCGGAGCAGTCGGTCGAGCTCGGCAAAATGGGCATCCGCGTGAACAATGTGATGCCGGGTGCCACAAAGACCGGCATGAAGGATGAATTCGAGAAGATGGCCGGCGGGGAAGAGGCACTTCTCGGAGAGACCGGCGTGGCGCACCGTCTGGCAACGCCGGAGGAAATGGCCGGCCCCATCGTGTTCCTCGGGTCCGACCTCGCCTCCTATGTGTCGGGCGTGGATCTGTGCGTGGATTCCGCCGACCGTGTGACCAAAGTGCTGGGCCTCAAAAAGGACAACATGGCGATCCCCGGTGCCAATCCGCTGATCCTGCGTCTGGCCAAAAAAGCCATGGAGAAGCAGGCAAAATAAATCACGGCCGCCTTCCCCGACTATGCAAAAAATTCTTGCGCTTCACTCAACGGATTTTTGACATATTCTTTGCAATATACTATAAATTCATCATTTACAATTTATATTTTGTATGATACACTGCGCTCGTGAATGGGAGAGCAAGCCATTCACACAGTAAAATTTAAGTGCCAGAGTAGATATCGGTGCGTTAAGTTACGCGGGATGGGAAGTTGCCCGCGGCCGAAAGCGAGGATGCTGCGGTACCGATATCGCGTCCGCTGCCGCCCAAGGAGCATATCTCCTTTCGTGGCAATCTGTCACGAAAGGAGTTTTTTATGAACAAAACCAAAAAGCTTGCCATCGACTCCCTCCTCGCCGCCATGTGTGCCGTGCTCGGTGCCGTCGCCATCGACCTCAACAGCATCAAGATCACGCTCGAGAGCTTTCCCGTGCTACTCGGCGCGCTGCTCTTCGGGCCCATTGACGGCATGGCCATCGGCTTCGTCGGCACACTTCTCTACCAGCTTCTGCGCTACGGCGTGTCCGCAACGACGCTGCTGTGGATCCTGCCGTACGCCGTGAGCGGTCTGCTCGTGGGCGCGTATGCAAAGAAAAAGGGCTACTGGCTGAACGCCGGGCAGACGCTCCTCATCGTCGTGATCTCGGAAATCATCGTTACGCTTCTCAACACCGGCGTCATGTATGTCGATTCGAAGATGTACGGCTACTGGTTCCGCGGCTTCATCACGGCCATGCTCATTCCGCGCACCCTCGTGTGCGTGCTCAAGTCTGCCGTGTTCGGAACGATTCTGCCGAAGATTGTGCAGGTCGTTCGGAGCGCAGTCCCCATCGGAAAGGAAGAGAATATCTGATTATGACATACGAAGAAGCCATGGATTTCATTCACTGCACCGACTGGAAGGGCAGCCGGCTCGGTCTCGAGCGGATGCGCGAGCTGATGCATCTTCTCGGCGATCCACAGGATGAACTGAAATTCATCCATGTGGCGGGCACGAACGGCAAAGGCTCGGTGTGCTCGCTCCTCTCGCAGATCTTCACCGCGGCGGGATACCGCACGGGACTTTATACTTCCCCGCACCTGCTGCGCGTCAACGAACGCATGCGCATCGGCGGCACCGACATCACGGACGAGGCGCTCACCGAAGCGGCGGAGGCCGTGCAGAATGCCTGCCGCAAAATGGAAGACGCCCCTACGGAGTTTGAGATCATCACCGCCATGGCGTTCCGGTACTTTGCGCGCGAAAAGTGCGATATCGTGGTGCTGGAAACCGGTCTCGGCGGCCGGCTTGACGCCACGAACGTGATAAAAACGCCCGAGGCCGCCGTCATCATGAACATCGGACTCGAGCATACGGAAATTCTCGGCGATACTCTTCCCGCTATCGTCGGAGAAAAAGCCGGCATCATCAAAGAGCACGGCCTCGCCGTGACCTACCCCGTGAACGGCGAAGTCGACGCGGTGTACGAGAAAGTCTGCGCCGAAAAGGGTGCCGAGTGGCACAGCGTGAGCTTCGATACGCTCACGGCAAAGAGCGTCTCGCTCGACGGCCAGTGCTTCGATTACGGCGAATACAAGGATCTTCATGTGCGTCTGCTCGGCACCCATCAGCTCCGCAACGCCGCCGTGGCCGTGGATACGGTGCGTGCGCTGCGCACCAAAGGCTGGAACGTGGATGACGCAGCGCTCTGCCGCGGTCTCGCGGACACGCGCTGGGAGGCCCGTTTCGAGCTTCTGAGCCGCGACCCGCGCTTCGTCATTGACGGTGCCCACAACCCGCAGTGCGTACAGGCGCTGGCCGAAGCGCTGCAGAGCACATTCCCGGGCGAGAAGATCGTCTTCCTTACCGGCATGCTCGCCGACAAGGACTATATGCAGATGACGCGCACGCTCCTACCGTTCGCGCGCGAGTTTGTTACGCTCACACCCGACAGCCCGCGTGCTCTGTCCGCCGAGCAGCTCGCCGAGGTGCTCCGTTCCGAGGGTGCTCAGGCCACGCCGGTCGGGAGCACGGCCGAGGGCATCTCCCTCGTCCTCGAAAAGAGCGAGGGCGCACCCATCGTCGCGTGCGGCTCACTGTACATGATGGGCGAGCTCCGCGCCGAGTTCCGCCCCATCTGGAAAAAGTTCCTGCGCCGCCGCGCCATTGCCCGCCGCAAGAGCATTCCCAAGGATAAGCGCGAAGAATATAACGCCGCTATCGTCGAGCGCATTGCGCAAAGCGATAAGTGGGCAAAGGCCGGGACGATCCTCAGCTATGTCGCCGTGCGCGGCGAGCCGTCGCTGGCCGCTCTCGAGAAGATCGCCGCAGAGCAGGGCAAAACGTTCTGCTACCCCTACTGCGTAAACGACACGGAAATGATCGCGCTGCACCCCGCCGGGGAGAGTGCATGGCGGCGCGGCCGCTTCGACATTCCCGAGCCCATCCCCGAGCGTTCCGAGACTGTGCCGACCGAGAAGATCGACCTCGTCCTCTGCCCGGGCACATCGTTTGACGAGCAGTGCCACCGCATGGGCATGGGCGCCGGCTACTACGACCGCTACCTCCCCAAGTGCCCCAACGCCGCAGCCGTCATCATTGCCTATGAAGTCCAGCGCCTCGACGAAGCCCCGCACGAAGCATGGGACGTCCCCATGCAGGCTGTCTTCACCGAGAAGCGCACGATCCGGGCGTAACCGGATAAAGTCAAAAGCAGCACCGCAGAGAAAACTTTGCGGTGCTGCTTTGCATTTTGGCGTTTATTCGGTCAGGCCTTTTCGCACTCGCGGTCGAGGCGGCGGTTGCGGAGCGTCAGGATAAGGTCAGTAGATACCATAAGAATGTCCGCAATGTAGAACGCCACCACATAGCTGATGTCGCCGGTAATAAATTTGCCGACGAGTCCGAAAAGATAGCCGATGATGACAAGGATCTCAAATACCACGCTTTTGCCTTTGGCCGTACGCGAGCGTATGGATTTGGCAATGTTGAACGGCCACGAAAGGCCGAAGCACACGAGCATGCCGGATTCCAGAATATGAACCATGTTTTTCTCTTCTCAACTTTCTTAATTAACCGGGGCGGATGCATCCCGGTCATCAGGATCAGGCATCACCGGAGCATTTCGACGCCGTGCATGATGAAGGCGCCGCCCAGGCGGGACATTTCTTTGGGGGTCTCGCGCATGCCGTTTTCGATCCAGACTTTGGCGAGAGTGCACATGCCGGCGACGATGAACGAAGCGCAGTAGTCGAGCTTTTCGGATTCGCTACCGCCGTAGATGGACAGAAACTCGTAGAGGTACTGATATTTCAGCTTGTTGAAGATCCTGTTCTGGAACTCGGAGTCACCGCTGCGGCAGTAGAGCGTGTAGAAAATGTCCGAATACTCTCCCGCGAGAGAGAAGAGGTCCGTGAGGTAGAGAAAGGATTTTCCGTCCGACCGGCGGGCATCGTGGCGGCGGCCGACTTCATCGAGATGGCGGAGAAGGTCGTCCTCGAGCTGGTGGAGAAGGTCGTACACATCGCTGTAGTGCGCGTAGAATGTGCCGCGGTTCACATCCGCAAGGTCGGCGACATCGCGCACGGTGACGCGGCTGATATCTTTTTCCAGCAGAAGCTGGGTGAGGGCGCTGCGGAGCTGCTTTTTCGTTTTCCGCACGCGGCGGTCTTCGGTGTCTCTGTCCGGCATGATATATATTTAACCCCCTGTGTTTTTTATCGTGGTTGATTGCATAATGAAGTTGGACACCTAAGGAAAAAATCCATAGTGATTTTCCCCTGCATGGTAGAATGAAGTTTGCACACAACATCTGCCAAGGGAGGGCAATCACTAT
>CAVGGQ010000078.1:0-9060 GCA_963628785.1 Oscillospiraceae bacterium
ATAGTGATTGCCCTCCCTTGGCAGATGTTGTGTGCAAACTTCATTCTACCATGCAGGGGAAAATCACTATGGATTTTTTCTTAGGTGTCCAACTTCATTATGCAATCAACCGATTTTTTTCTTAGGTGTCCAACTTCATTATGCAATCAACCGATATAAAAAACTCTTCCCAGTATATATAGTATAGTTAACAAAAATATTTGTGGCAAGCCCGGAAAAATTGGCGGAAAAGCAAAAAACGACCCGATCATGCGATGCTGCCCCACGGGAGGAAAAACCATATGGCTGCAGACGTTCACGGCCTGATAGCACAGATGACGCTCGAGGAAAAGGCTTCTTTGCTCGGCGGCGGCGATTTCTGGCACACGAAGGCGGTGGAAAGACTGGGGATCCCGCGGTTCATTCACCGTTGTGGGTACGCTGGGGATCCGCGAGCGCGTCCGCTTCTCAAACGATGCCGAGAAAAAGTATTCTTTCCGCGAGCTTTTGCACTTCCTTGCTTTCAGCCCGGTCCTGTGCTTCTTCGTTGCGGACCTGATCGTGAATATTGCGGGAAATATGGTCTCGTCGGCTGCGGCGTATTTCTACACCTATATCATGTATATCATGGGTGACCTGACTCTTGCGACTTCCGTTACGGCTCTGACGGCGATCGGCGGCAATGTCAAGTATATCTTCGTTCTTCTGAAGCTGCCCGATAAGCTCGGAAAGCGCATCACGGCCGGCGCGGGACTGCTGCTCGGCGGCATAGCCTATGCGGCCCGTCTGATCAACCCGACAAGCTATCTGTTCCTCGTAATCGCCCTGAATGTTGCGGCATGCGGGACCGGCCTCGAGACCCTGCTCAAGTACAGCATTCAGGCCGATAATACCAACTATGTGGAATATAAAACGGGAAAGCATGCCGAATCCGCGATCGCCTCGCTCAGCTCGTTCACTACCAAAGTGGCCCAGGGCATCGGCGGCGCCATCCCCGGCTATGTGCTGGCGGCTGCCGGCTGGAAGGGCGTGGAGGATGCCATGTCCTCTTCCGTTCTGAACGGCATTCTGGCCTGCAATACCTGGATCCCCGGTGCGCTTTATATCGGTGCCGGCCTGATTATGCTGCTCTTCTATAAGCTGGACGGCATGCAGCTGGAGGAGATCAACGAAAACCTGAAGGAAAAGCACGCGCGCGAAATGGCCGAGCTTTGACAGAACAGGTAAAAACCATCACAGAACGCTCAAACGGGGTCCCGGCAAAACGGACCCCGTTTGCGGGCATTTTGCGGAAAGAGCGTACGGAAACGGGGCAATGGTATGTTTGAAAATGCGATTTGGATCACGGGAAAAGAGAAGATCGACAATGACGCCGCGGTGCCGCCGTATCGGTTCCGGAAGCGCATTGCTCTCTCAAAAAAATCGAAGCCGCAGCACTGAAAGCCACGGCGCTCGGCTGCTACACGATACGCATCGGTGGAAAGAAGGTTTCAAACCGCTTCTTTGCCCCGGGGTATACGCAGTACACTAAGCGGCTTTTCTGCAACGAATACGATGTGACCGAACTTCTGATCAGCGTATCGGGGTCGGAAACGGAGATCCTCGCGGAGGTGACGGGCGCCTGGTACGCGGGTCGGCCGGGGCTTTGCAGGGACGGGAACCGCTTCGGAGACAAGCTCGCCTTCGTGATGGAGCTTTCGATCCGCTATGCGGACGGAAGCGGGGAAACGATATCCACAGACGCGTCCTGGACGGTCACCACAGACGGGCCGTGCACATTTGCGGACTTTCTCGACGGCGAGGTATACGATGCGCGAAAAGAGCATGCCGAGGTGTGGGAGCCGGTGACGGTCTACTCAGGAAAGCTTTCGGAGAAGATCGAAAGAGAGATCAGCGGCGCGGTCGTAGGGCACGATGTTATTGCACCGGTGAGCATAAAGAAGGAAGCCGACGGAGAATATCTGGTTGACTTCGGAAGAAACCGCGCCGGGATCGTATCGATCGGCCCCTTGGAAGCCACCGAAGGACAGGAGATCCGCATCCGGCACGGCGAGATACTGAAGGACGGCCGGCTCTTTACCGAGAACCTTCGCACGGCGAAGGCGGAGCTCCGCTATATCTGCAAAAACGGCAGACAGACATACTGCCCGGAGTTTACCTATATGGGCTTTCGCTATGCGGCCGTATCCGGATTCGAGCCGACCGCGGACAACATCCGCCAGATCGAACTGTATACGGAGCTTGAGAGCGTGGGAAAATTCCTTTGCTCGAACGAGGATATCAATGCGCTGCAGCAGAATATCCTGACATCGCTGAAGGGCAACTTTGTGGACATCCCGACCGACTGCCCGCAACGCGACGAGAGAAGCGGATGGACGGGAGACATTGCGGTGTTTGCTCCGACGGCCGCTTTTAACATGAACATCGATGACTTCATGAAGAAATGGACAAAGGATCTGGCGCTCGGTCAAAAGAAAAACGGCGCGATCGGGATGATCGCCCCGGATAACGGACTTTTCCGGAAAAAGACCGACAACCTGATGCTGAACCTTTCGCGCTTTACGAATGATGCGGTGTGGGGCGATGCGATCGTCCTCGTGCCCTGGGCCGTGTATCGGGCGAAGGGCGACGAGGAGATCCTGCGTGACAATTACGAAAGTATGAAAGCCTGGGTGGAGTTTGAGCGAAAAAGCTGCAGACGCTTTTCGCGGGGCGACCGGCGCTATATCTGGTCTTCGGGATTCCACTTCGGAGACTGGCTGGCACCGGGCGAGCCCATGCAGGCCGGCATGAAAAAAGCCAAATGGACATCCACGGCGTATTTCGCAAATTCCGCGAAGATCCTCTCGACAGTGGCGGAGATCCTGGGCCGGCCGGAGGATGCAAAGCGGTACCGAGGGCATTTCGAGCGCATCCGCACGGCCTTCCGAAATGTCTTCGTGGAGGAGAGCGGGCACATTCGGGACGGCTTTCAGAGCATATATGTGCTGGCACTGCAGTTCGACCTGCCGGATGCAAAGGAGCGCGAGCTCGCGCTCGTCGATCTCACGGAAGATATCCGCCGGAGAGGCGATCATCTTGCGACCGGCTTCGTGGCAACGGATAAGATCCTGTTCGCCCTGTCGGACAACGGAAGGGCGGACGCGGCGTATGACCTGCTGCTGCAGGACACAAGTCCGTCATGGCTTTACCCGGTGCGATGCGGAGCGACCTCCGTCTGGGAGCGGTGGGACGCTCTCCGACCGGACGGGACCGTCAACGGGGAAGGCAATATGGTCTCCTTCAACCACTACGCGTACGGAGCTGTGGGAAACTGGCTCTATACCCGCATCGGAAGCCTTGAGCCTCTGCAGCTGGGATACCGCGAATTTCAAATCGCGCCGATACCGGGCGGCGGGCTGACATGGGCGGAGGTGTCGTATCGGTCCCCGTACGGAGAGATCCGCTCCCGATGGGACATCGAGGGCAGCAGCTTCAAGCTCCGCTTCTCCGTGCCGAGCGGCACCACGGCCCGCGTACGGACCCCCGACGGCACCGAAAAAACCTTCACGACCGGAGAGTACGAGCTGGTCACGCCGATCTGATGCAATCCGCTTCAATGGGATCCCGCCGAAATAATCGGAAAAGCAGAGGATAAAAATCCTCTGCTTTTCCGATTTTAACGCATATTGAATATTGAATGATCAATAGAGCGACGCGGGGTATTTGCCTTCGGCTGTCAGCTTTTGGAGCATGGCGGCGGTGGTGGCGCGGTCTTCGCGGTAGGTCATGCCGAACCACACCTCGTCGGTGGTCTCGGCGTCCACATGGAGATCGCCGGACTTGATCTGATCGCCGACCATCGTCGGGAGCAGGCACTCGCTCTTGAGCTCCTTGCCGGCGTCGGAGCGGAGGAAGGCGTCGAAATACTTTTCCATCTCGCCGAGCGACCACTCGGTGAAGCCCCAGAAGTTCATGGACACCGGGCTCTCGCCGTTGAGGATGTCGCCGTCTTCGTTCGTGCAGTACGAGCGGATGGTGCCGTCGGGCGCTTTGCCGATTTTGAATGTCTCCTCGACGGAGGTCATTTCGCTCTCTTGAATGGAGCACACGCCGCGCGTGACGGTGCCGAAATCGCTCACGGTGTTGCGCAGGCGGTAGGCGACCATGCAGGCGCGCCCGGTCTCGGGCAGCTTCTCGAGCGCCTCGTACATGAGCGTGAACGCGCTCGGGCCGTAGTAGTCGTCCGCATTGACGACGGCGAAGCGGCCGGTGATGACATCCTTGCCGCTCAGCACGGCTGGGACGGTGCCGTAGGGCTTCGTGCGGCCTTCGGGGACGGTGTACCACGCGGGCAGGCCGTCATAGCCCTGGAAGGCGTAATCCACGTGCACTTTCTTCTCGATGCGCTCGCCGCATACGGCGCGGAAATCGTCAAGCATCGAGCGCTGCAGGATGATGACGAACCGGTCGAAACCGGCGCACTGTGCGTCGTGAATGGTGTATTCCATCAGAATTTCGCCGGCCGGGCCGACTTTTTCAATCTGCTTCGCTCCGCCGTAGCGGGAGGCGAGACCGGCTGCCATGATGACCAATGTTGCGGACATAAGAATGCTCCTTTCGTATAGTAGACCGGTTTAGGCATTTAATAACTGCTGATATCGAGGCTGGCGTCATCTACGCCTTTTTCGATGGAGCGGATCTGCGCCCAGTAGCCGTAGTCGTCGCTCACCTGCACATACACGCGCTCGCCGACCCTGTGTCCGAGCACCGCCTTGCCGAGCGGGGACTCCTTGCTGATGAGGCCTTCGAGGGCGTTCTGACGGAGCGTCGTCACGAAGGTATAGGTTTCCTCCTCGTCGTCGTCCTCGAGGAAGAGCGTCACGTGGTCGAAAAGCCCCGCGACATCGTCGGCAGATGCGGCGCTGATGATCTTGGCCGAGGCGATCATCTGCTTGAGATAGCGGATGCGGCTCATATTCTTTCGCTGTTCGGTCTTGGCCGCCTTATATTCAAAATTCTCGCTCAGATCGCCGAACGAGCGCGCGACCTTCACATCCTCGAGAATCTTCGGCATGAGCTCCTCCTCGCGGTAGCGAAGCTCGTCGCGCATTTTCTGTACATCTACTTCGGTCAGTTCGTCATGCATGGATCTTTATTTCGCACCCTTTCCGGATTTTTCAAAGCTGCGCCGCACGTTTTCCCGACGGGGAAAGAGGAACGGCGTGGTTTTCTTGTAGGAATCATAGCCCGCCATGAGCTTCGGGAATACGCGCTTGTCCTCGTACACGGCGAGGAGCACGGAGAGGCCGCTGTAGGCGAGAGCAGTGAAAAGCTCCAGCCAGACGGCGGGGACGAGGCAAAGGCACAGGAAGATCATCCACCAAACGCTCGGGTGGCGGCAGAGCGCATACACGCCCGTCGTAACGAGCTTTTTTCCCACCAGCGGTCGGAGGAGTTCTGCGCGCCGAACTTCCAATTGGTGCGTCCGCCCGCAATAAGCGAGGAGTGCACGAGCAGCGCTAAAAAGCCGAGAGCGAGCACACCCATGACGATCCGCACCGCCGTCGGCATGCCGTTGTCCGCACTTGCCCCGGAGAGCACCTTCGTGCCGAGCGAGAGACCGAGAAGCCCCGCGCCGACCGCATAGAGCGATTCGAGGCGGTCATTGTTGTGTTCGAGATTGTTGATGTCATAAAGGAAGATCGATACAAAGCCCAACAGACCGTAGAGATACTCGCTCATAGGGCACAGCCTCCGTTACTGTTCTTGCAGACAGTATAACACACTCCGCAAAAAAATCAATTTGCAATCACGCCAAAATGTCCTGCGGGATCTCGCGGGCGAGGGCGTGATTCGTATAGCGGGGATCGTCCGTCACCTCGCGCCAAACGTGCAGCCAGTCGGGGAGGGCAAGCTCTTCCGTCTCGCTCCGGAGCTCACACTCGCAGAAGGCGCGGTCGTCCCAGAAGGGGAAGAGATCAATCTCGAGCGCGTGACCTTCATACGGCACGACATAGCGCACCTTTTCGATGACGCGCAGCCCCTCCGCGCGCTCGGCACAGAGCCGGTCAAACTCCTCGCGGGTGATCTCCCTCTCGCGCTCGATGCGCGTGACGGCGGTGATGCGCTGCTTCTCGGTGTAGAAATAGCGCGCCGTGCCGTTCGTGACGGCCTCACGGATGCGGCGGTTTTCGCCGTGCTCGCCGCTCGTGAGGTACGCCTGCCGGAGAGCGCGCCGCTCACTGCACTTTTCGCGCAGCAGCGCCTCGTCCGGGTGGGCGATCAGAAATTTGCGCTCAATCTCGAGCGGAGGATTTGTTTCGCTCATGCGCTGTCCTTTCCGTAAAAAACGGAGCCGGCGGTTTTTGCCGACTCCGTTTTTGCATATCCGATTGACTTACTTATTGCCTTACTTATTCTGCGCGTCAAATGCCGCCCAGGCTTCCGCTTCCGTATCAAAGCCATCGGCCTGAATGGCCTCGGCGCATACGGTGATTTTAGCATCATTGAGATTGTTGAACTGCTCGGTTGTCAAGGTTTCCGGAATATTGAATCCCTTGAAAACGGGATCGAGTTTGGTGTCCTTGTCGGGCGGTTCCACGACGGAGCTATAATACGCATAGAAAGTATATACATCTTTTTCGGTATCGTGGACGCCTTTCTCGGAGCCCACAGTCCACTTTTCACTGACTTCCCGGAAGAGGTCGATGCCTTTTTGGGAATCATCCGCCAGAACATCCTTGACTGTGATCTTCAGGCGGACATAGCACTTCGCGCTGCCGGCCTTTACGGTGACGGTGGGGTCTTTGTCGTACTGCCCACCGGGGAGGATGGTATAGGTGTTTTCTTGTACGCGCTTGGCTTTGTCGCCGGTGAGAGCCAGGCCGTTTTCGTCGACCTTTGCTTCATCGAGCGAGATCTCGACCTTGCCGACCGTGAATGTGTTTTCCACGGAGACGCTGGTCGTAAGATAGGCAATGGTCCCCATTATGCCGACCGTCACGATCATGACGACACAGGCAATGATCACCAGAGCTTTGGTTTTGATTTTCATCGTGCTGACCTCCTAATTCGGGTCTCGAAAAGATACAAAACTATATTACCGCAAAAGCGCGGAAAATGCAAGGGAAAATACCGCCTAATTCGGCAAAGTGCCGCAGACGACATTGCGCGCCGTTGCCCGAGTCTTATCCCAAATTCCGCAGGCTGGCGAGCATCGCGGTCACGATGGCGCAGTCGGCGGTGTCCTGCGGCGCGATCGTGCCGTCGTACCGGGTGGAGAGAACGCCGTGCTGCAGAGCCCACAGAACGGAGTTCTGTGCCCAGGAGCTTACGGAAGCGCCGTCGCTCCAGGCGGAGAGATCGCCGGAGACGGAGGTATCGCTGCCGCGGAGAGCGGCGCAGCGGCAGATAATGACGGCGGCCTGCTCGCGCGTGACGGCGGTCTCGGGACGGAACGTGCCGTCGCCGTAGCCGACGATGAGACCGCTCTGCGCGGCCCAGCAAACGGCCTGTGCGGTATCCGCATCGGCGGGCATATCGGTGAAGTGGGCTTCCTCCGTTACGGACGGGCGTCCGAAGAACTCCCAGAGCGTCTGCGCGAGGAGACCGCGCGTGGCGGGCGCATCGCTCTGCGCGGAGGCAAGCGGCTGCGGCGTCGCGTTTTCGGTGAGGGCGGTCTGCGCCACGGCGGGCGCTTCCGGCATGGGCGTCTCGGCGGGCGCGGCTGTTTCGGCTGGCACGGTTTCGACTGCGGTCTCAACCGGCACGGCTTCGACGGTCGTTTCGGCTGCGGTCACGGTCACGGTCTCGGTCACGGCGCTCGCGGGAGCGGTCGTTTCGGTGCGGACATGAAATTCGGCCGCGGCGAGCGCGCTCGTTTCACCGTTCAGATTGATCGGGATGAGTGAGCACACGGTGCTGCCCTCGGTCGAGGGGGTGTAGGTAAAGGTGATGGTGTAGGGGTTGAACTCGTCACCTGTGAGGTGATCGCTGCTGCCGAGCCAGTCGAAATTATCCACGGCAAAGCAGTCGTTCGTGAGCTCGGAGCGGAGAAGGAGCCCGACGGAGGAGACATCCGCACCGGCCGCAACGGCCAGCGCCTCGTCATACTGCACGCGGAACTCATAGGTGTGCCCCTCCTGCAGCGCCTCGCCGTCGACCACGCGGTGCGAGGTTCCGGCCTCGTAGCACTCGCGCTTGTAGACGAGCGGGCCGGTCTGATAGGTCGTGTCGCCGCCGAGGAAATCGCTCACGGCGAGAAGAGCGCGGGAGAACGGATCATCCGCCGCGAGCGCGGCAAAGTTCTCCGTCACGCCGAGCAGGAACGCGGAGCCCTGACCGCCGATGAGCGTGGAATCCGAGAGCGTCACAAAGCCGGCGCCGTCCGCGAGCGCGGAGAGATTTTCCCATGCGCCGACGGTCGAGGTGCCGTTTTCGGCGTGGGCAAGCGTCATCGTGAGACCCTCATAGGAGAGAGCGCGGGCGCTCTTTCCGTTGTAGCTCACGCGGTAGTAGGGGTTGTCGTCCTTTACGGCATACCAGGTGCCCTGATCCTGCCACACATAGTGCAGCACCATTTCGACGCCGCCGGACGCGGCATTGGTGTAACCGGCGCGGTAGACGGAGATTGCGGTCGTCTGACCCTGCGGCAGGGCGACGGCGTAGCTGCGCGTCGGGAGAATTTCCACATCGTAGGTCGCAATGAGGTTATCATCCGTGTAGGGGTCGGTGCCCATCTGCGCGGAGATGTCCTTGCCGAAGTAGTTGCAGTTGAGGCCCTCGCCCGTGTAGTTGAGGCCGACGGTGAGCGCGCAGAGCTCGGCGAGGTTCTTGGCGGCATTCGTGACGCCGCTCTCGTCCGCTGCGGACGCGTTTTCGCCGAAGGAATCCTTGCCGGAGGCGTACGCGGCGAGCACATCGCGGAACGTGAGACGCTCGACAACGAGCCCGTCATCCGCATCGGCGGCGAGCGCCGAAGACGGCAAAAGCGCCGCGATCATCAAGAGCGCGACGGCAGCGGAGAGTATGCGTATCCATGCATTTCGGCGGACGGACTTCATATCATTATCCTCACGGTTGCTTTGATTAACATAATTT
>CAVGGQ010000079.1:0-8930 GCA_963628785.1 Oscillospiraceae bacterium
GCCTAGGCCAGTATCATGGCCTTATAGGCCTAGAGCAAACCACGGGCTTTGCCCGTGGTTATGATTTGATCACCACATTTTCCCTGCCGCATTTTTCTTCGAGCTCGGCTGTGAAAGCCGGGTGGATGAGGCAGGGAGCGCCTATGCGCTTTTTGGTGTCTTCAAAGTAGAGCACGATGCGGTCGCTGCCGGGGAACATGGAGAGGAGTAGCGTGACGCGCCGATAGAGCGGATGACTCTCGCTCGGTATGCGCACATAGATCGTCCGCGGCTTGCCGTCCTCCGGCGGCTTTTCCTGCGTCTTCGCGGAGGCACTGCTGCCGGGAATGTTCAGATCGGTCAGCGGACGGATGGAGTCGACCATGAGCTGCGGCTCTTTTTCATCGCGCACGGAAATCTTGCCGCGCACGAGGAGCGGCGCCGCGTCCTGCACATAGCTCCCGCCCACATCGAGCGCGCGCTGAAAGGCGAGAAGCTCCATCGTACCGGTATCGTCCTCAAGAACGATGTAGCTCATGAGCGTGTTGTTGCGCGTGGTGCGCGTTTTATAGCTCGCTACCACGCCGGCCACGGTGACCTCTTGCCCGTCACGGAAGCGCTCGGGCGCTCCTTCGGCAAAGTCGTTCAATATGGCACCGATGGAAGCGGCACCGATATCCCGCGCACGGTCGCGGTAATCGTCCATGGGATGGCCGGTGAGATAGAGTCCCGTCATCTCGCGCTCCATCGCCATAAGCTCCTGCCGCGAAAATTCCGGCACATCCGGCAGCGGGATCGTGCGGACGGTCTCCGGCTCTTCCTCTTCTTCACTGCCCATACCGAACAGGTCGAGTTGCCCCGCCACATTCTTGCGGCTGTCGGCTGTCACACTGTCGATGATGGGCCCCGAGGCATTCAAAAGCGCGCGGCGTTTGAAGCCGAGAGAATCGAAAGCACCGGCCTTGATGAGCGACTCGACGGCGCGGCGGTTCAGATCGCGCGGCACCATGCGGCGGCAGAATTCATCGAGCGTGCGGAACGGCCCGCCGGCGGCGCGTTCCGATTTGAGCTCCTCCATGAAACTCCGCCCGATGCCCTTGATGGCCACAAGGCCGAAGCGGATGTCGTCCCCCGACACGGTAAAGTCGGCGTCGGACTCATTCACATCCGGCGGAAGGAGTCGGATGCCCATGTCGCGGCACTCGGCAATGTATTCGGCGACCTTCGTGCTGTTGTCGAGCACCGATGTGAGGAGCGCCGCCATATATTCGCGCGGGTAGCGGCACTTCATATATGCTGTGCGGTAAGTGACAAAGGCATAGGACACGGCGTGCGCTTTGTTGAAGGCGTAGTTCGCGAAATCGACGATCTCATCGTAAATGCTGCCGGCCACATCCTCGGAAATGCCGTTCGTGGCGCATCCGGGAATGTTGCGCGAGGGATCGCCGTGGATGAACGCCACACGCTCGGCATCGATGACGGCGTGCTTTTTCTTGCTCATGGCGCGGCGGATAACGTCCGCCTGTCCGAGCGAGTATCCGGCCAGTTCACGGAACACCTGTTGCACCTGCTCCTGGTAGACCATGCATCCGTAGGTAACGGAGAGAATGGGCTCGAGCATCGGGTGCTTATAGCGGATCTTTTCCGGATGGCGGCTGCCCTCCAGAAACTTCGGAATGCTGTCCATGGGGCCGGGGCGGTAGAGCGCAATGACGGCGGTGATATCCTCGAGAGACTTCGGGCGCAGCGCCGTGCATACGCTCGTGATACCGGCGGATTCAAGCTGGAACACACCGGAAGTCTTTCCGGCGGCGAGCATTTCGTAGACGGCGGAGTCATCCATCGGAATGGTATCCACCTTGAAATCCGGCTCTTTTTTCCGCACGAGCTGTGCCGCATCTTCGAGTACCGTGAGGTTTCGCAGCCCGAGAAAGTCCATTTTGAGAAGCCCGAGCTCTTCGAGCGTTGTCATGGTGTACTGCGTGACGGGGTTGCCGTCGTTCGTGGCGAGCGGGACATATTCATATACCGGGCGGTGCGTAATGACAACACCGGCGGCGTGCGTCGAGGCGTGCCGCGGCATGCCCTCAAGCGCACGGGCTGTGTCGATGAGCTTCTTTATGCGCTCGTCGCCGTCGTACATATCCTTGAGCGGCTTGGAGAGCTTGAGCGCCTCATCGAGCGTCATGTTGAGCGCCATCGGCACCTGCTTGGCCACGGCGTCCGTTTCGGCATAGCTTATGTTGAATGCACGGCCGACATCGCGGATGGCCATGCGCGCGGCCATCGTTCCGAATGTGACGATCTGCGCCACATGGTCGGCACCGTATTTGCGCGTCACATAGTCGATAACCTCACCGCGCCGACGGACGCAGAAGTCCATGTCGATATCGGGCATGCTCACACGCTCGGGGTTCAGAAAACGCTCGAAAAAGAGCGAATAGCGGATGGGATCAACATCGGTGATGCCGAGTGTATAGGAGACCATGCTGCCTGCCGCGCTGCCGCGCCCGGGGCCGACCGGAATGCCGCTGCTCTTGGCATAGTGTACAAAGTCCCACACGATGAGGAAGTAGTCCACGAACCCCATGCGGTGGATCATGTCGAGCTCATACTGCAGCTGCTTTTCCATTTCGGGCGTACCCTGCGCCCCGTAACGCCGCGCATAGCCCTCGCGGCACAGACGCGAGAGATAGGTGAAAGCGTCGCTCTCTCCCTCGGGCAGCTGAAATTCCGGCAGATGGTAGTGACCGAATTCAAAATCATAATTGCAGCGGGACGCGATCTCCTCCGTGATGTCCGCCGCCCCCGGCTCATCGGGGAAGAGAGCACGCATTTCTTCCTCGCTCTTTAGGTACAGCTCCTGAGAGGAAAACTTCATGCGGTTGGGATCGTCCACGGTCTTGCCGGTCTGGATGCACAGGAGAACATCCTGATTGACGGAGTCCTCCTTGTTTATATAATGCGCGTCGTTCGTGACGACGAGCGGGATGCCGGTCTCGCGCGAGAGACGCCGCAGCCCGAGCGCAGCCTTGTGCTCCTCGGAAATGCCGTGATCCTGGATCTCCAGAAAGAAGTCCTCGCCGAACAGCTCGCGCAATTCGAGCGCCTTTTTCTTCGCGCCCTCGTAGTCATCAGCCACGATGTGCTGTGAAAGAAATCCTGCAAGGCAGCCGGAGAGACAGATGAGCCCTTCGGTGTGCTCGTGCAGGAGCGCCCAGTCGATGCGCGGGCGGATATAGAACCCTTCGGTGAACCCGCAGGAGACAAGATAGCAGAGATTGCGGTAGCCGGCATCGTTTTTGCACAGAAGGATAAGGTGCGTATACTCGCTGTCGATGCCGTGCTCGCGGTCAAAGCGGGAGCGCGGCGCCACATACACCTCACACCCGATGATCGGGCGGATGCCCTCGGCGAGACAGGCACGGTAAAACGAGACCGCGCCGTACATCACACCGTGGTCGGTGATGGCGAGCGCCGTCTGCCCCAGCTCCTTGGCGCGGTGCGCAAGCTCCTTGATGCGGCAGGCACCGTCCAGCAGAGAGTATTCCGTATGTACATGCAGATGGACAAAGCCCATAATGTTATCCTTTCACTATTCCGCCCGATAGGCGAGCAGCTTTTTCATGCGGTGGCTCATGCAGCTTTTCGACACCGGCGGGCATGCCAGCATCGCCAGATCGGAAAGGCTCGATTCCGGGTTGGCAATGCGAAGCATCGCCGTCTCCTGCAGGGCCTCCGGCAGAGAGTCGAGCCCCACCCGACGGTCAAGATCACGGATGGCGTCGAGCTGTTCCTGCGCGGCGAGCACGATCTTATCGGCGTTCGCCGTATCGCAGTTTACGCGGCGGTTCACGGCGTTGCGCATATCTTTTTGCATTTTTGCCTGCATAATTCCCATGGCGGCCAGCGGCGCGCCGATGGTCGTGAGCACATCTTCGATGGCCTCGGACTGCTTGAAGTAGGTGACGAACCCGCCGCTTCGCCGGGCGTCCTTCGGAGCAAAGCCCATTTCGAGCATCAGCGAGAATGCCTCGCGGCTCACGCTCGGGTGACCGGTGGCAAGCTCCAGATGATAGCGCTTGTCGGGATCGGTCACGCTCCCTCCGGCGAGGAATGCCCCACGCAGAAAACTCTGGCGGCAGCAGTCGTTTTCGAGCATTCCGTAGTTGATGTGGTGCGAGAGCGTACTCTCCTGCCCGAATGTTTCGAGGATCGTGAGGATCTTCTCGGGAGCGGTGATGAGGAATGTCCGCTTTCCGGCAGAACTCTCGGGCGGCACATGGTCGAACGAGAGCGAGAACGCGCGCCGAAAAAGCTTCGGCAGCCGCTGCGCAAAGGCATCACACGAGGTGATGATGCGCACCTCCCGGCGGTCGAAGGTGTGGCAGTATAAGAGCACGCCGTAAGCCTCCGCTTCGGCGCAGCAGGTGCGGTTGAGCGGAACGCGGCAGAGTTCGGCTTTTGTTTCGGAAGAAAAGGACATGAGAAAACAGCCTTTCAAAAATCTGGATCAGCCGTAAACGCGCGTAGGCGATGCCTCGCGGTAAAGAGCGCGGAGCGCGGCGGCCAGTGCATCGGGATCGTGACGCACGAGCGAGCGCTGCCAAAGCGCCACAGGGGCATACCGTACGCTCACGCCGAGCGCGGCGAGCGCCGCCTCGTCCGCTTCAATGGGCACGGCACCCTCGCGCAGATACTCCTCCCGCGCTTCGGGCGGAATGGGTAGATCGTTGACGAGCGTATAGTCGAAAAGCCCCTCACCGCCGTGGTCGAAGAGAGCACGCACATGGTCCACGGCGGTATACCCCGCCGTCTCGCCGATCTGTGTCATGAGATTCATGACATACACTTTCACGGCGCCGGATGCGTGTATGGCTTCGCTGATGCCGGAGACGAGCAGGTTCGGAATGATGCTCGTATAAAGACTGCCGGGGCCGAGCACGATGAGGTCGGCCTCCCGGATGGCATCGAGGCAGGCACCGAGCGCGGCCGGATGCTCCGGCGAGAGGTATACGCGCTTTATGCGGCGGCGCATATCCTTTTTGTACTCGGCGATCTCCGACTCGCCCTTTACAGTCGCGCCGTCATCGAAATCGGCGAGCAGCTGCACATTTTCGTTCGTCACGGGCAGCACGCGCCCGGTGATGGCGAGCACCTCGCTCATGCGCGCAACGGCCTCGTCAAAGGTGTCGCACATACCGTTGAGCGCGGCGAGAAAGAGATTGCCGAAGCTCTGCCCGCGGAGCGCACCGTCCCGAAAACGGTAAGCGAGCAGCGCCTCCATGGTCGGCTCGGTGTTTGCGAGCGCCTGCAGGCAGTTGCGTATGTCGCCGGGCGGGAGCATGCCGAGCTCCTGCCGCAGCACACCCGAGCCACCGCCGTTGTCCATCACAGTGACAATCGCCGTGAGCGAGGGCGAAATGTGCTTTAGACCGCGGAGCATCGTGGAAAGCCCCGTTCCGCCGCCGATGGCGACGATTTTTATATCCAAAGGTTTCTTCTTCATTGTTCGCTCACCCGGTTGAGGTCGCGGCAGATGAGCCGCGCGTTCTGCCCGTGCTCCAGAAGGTAGTCCGTGAGCGCACGTGCCACGGACACGCTCCGATGCCGTCCGCCGGTGCACCCGACGGCGACCGTGAGCGAAGGCTTGCCTTCTTCCTGAAAACGCGGAAGCTGAAAATCGAGAAACGCCGTGAGCAGGCGCATATATTCCTGCGTGTCGGGCTGCTGCATCACAAAATCGTACACCGCCTGATCGAGGCCGGAGAGTGCCTTGAGCTCCTCAATGTAATAGGGGTTCGGCAGAAACCGCACATCGAGCGTAAGGTCGGCTTCCATGGGAAGACCGTATTTGTAGCCGAAGGCAATGACATTGATGGGGAGCGTCGCCTCGCCGCCGTCGGAGAAGAGACGGAGCAGCTTTTTGTGCAGCTGCCCGAGCGTGAGGTTGTGCGTATTGATGATGTAGTCGGCGCGCTCACGCACCGGCTGCATCAGAGCGACTTCCTTCCGAACGGCGTCCTGCACGGTCTCGCCCGGAGCGGCGAGCGGGTGCGGACGGCGCGTTTCCTTATACCGCCGCACGAGCGTGGACTCCGGCGCCTCG
The DNA here is from genome assembly GCA_963628785.1 of Oscillospiraceae bacterium. Taxonomy (GTDB): domain Bacteria; phylum Bacillota; class Clostridia; order Oscillospirales; family Oscillospiraceae; genus Apopatocola. The sequence goes on from CAVGGQ010000079.1 coordinate 6,089, forward strand.
AGGAAGAGAATGCGGAATGTGCAGTCAAGCGCGCGCAACGACTCAAGCGCACGAAAGAGCGTATCAAAGCTCTCGTGTGCGCGCACATCCGTCACAAGTGCGACCTTATTGAACCGACCTTGCGAGGCAATGCAGAATTCCGCAAACGGCTGCAGCAGCGCCGAGGGCATGTTGTCCACACAATAATAATCGAGGTCTTCCAGAAAATGCACCGCCTGCGTTTTGCCAGCGCCGGAAAGACCGGTGACGATCAGAAATTCCATACCGTTATCCTCGAATGATCTTTACTTCCGGCTCAAGCGTGATGCCGGACGTGCGAAATACCTCGTTTCGTACATGGTCCATAAGACGGAGCACATCGTCAAATGTCGCGCCGCCGCGGTTTACGACGAATCCCGCGTGCTTCTCACTCACCTGCGCGCCGCCGACCGCATAGCCCTTAAGCCCGGCCGCATCGATGAGTGCGGCGGCATAGCCTCCGACCGGGCGCTTGAATGTGCTGCCGGCCGACGGCATGTCGAGCGGCTGCGAGGCGCGGCGCTTCTCGGCGAGCGTGCGCATACGGGCGCGGACGGCTTCGCCGTCGTCTTCGTGCAGCGCGACCGAAGCGGCGAGAACGATGCAGTCCGTATCGGAAAAGCGGCTGTGCCGATAGGAAAAATCGGGCGCATCCGTTTCGCAGAGCGTATAATTCTCATCCAAATAGGTGACCGATGTGATGACATCCTTCATCTCCCCGCCGTATGCGCCGGCGTTCATGCCCACGGCACCGCCGAGCGAGCCGGGAATGCCGTGGGCAAACTCCAGCCCGGCAAGGGACTCGTTCGCAGCCGCCACGGCGAGCTTCGCGAGCGACACGCCGCCCTCGGCACGCAGCGCCGTATTCCCCGTGCGCTCAACACGCGAAAACTCTTCGCCCATGCGCAGCACGATGCGGTGCAGCGGCGCGTCCGTAATGAGGAGATTCGTGCCGTTACCGATGACGAACGGCCGCTCTCCGCACTCGGCGATCAGCGAACAGAGCGATTCGATCTCCGAGATCGAAGAGGGAAGGAGCATCGCATCGCACGCTCCGCCGATGCGGAACGAGCAGTGACGGCTCATCGGTTCGTTTTCGAGGATCGCGAGGGATGGACAGCGCGAATGTGCTTCGCGGAGAAAGATCTGCAGCTCATGCGTTTTCATCCCATGTCCACCAGCCTGTCGTGTCGCTCCACAAGCACCTGTGCGGCGTTATAGCCCATCTTGCGCTCGCGGTTGTTCATCGCAGCCAGCTCCAGAATGGCGGCAAGGTTGCGCCCCGGCCGCACCGGGATCAAAAACCGCGGCACGCGCACACCTAGAATGTCCGTATACTGCGTCTCGTTACCGAGACGGTCGTAGACCTTCGATTCGTCCCACGGCTCGAGATGCACCACAAGGTCGATGATCTGATCGGGCTTCACGGCACCGATGCCGAACATATGCCGAGCATCGATAAGGCCGATGCCGCGGATCTCCATAAAATATTGAATAAGCTCCGGCGAAGTGCCGACAAGCGTGTCGGGCGCCGTGCGACGGATCTCGATGGCATCATCCGCCACCAGACGGTGGCCGCGGCTCAAAAGCGCCATGGCATTTTCACTCTTTCCGACGCCGCTCTCGCCAGTGATCATCACGCCCTCACCGGAAATCTCCATGAGCACGCCGTGCACCGTGATGCGCGGGGCGAGCCAGCGGTTCAAGCTGACAATGAGCTGCGCCATAAAGTCGCTCGTGGAATGATCGGTCGTGAGAATGGTGACATCGTGCCGCTTTGCACTTTCAATCATCTCCGGCGGAACATTGAGCCCGTGCGCAATGATGCAGAAGCGGATGCCCGAGGAGATGAACCGCTCAATGCTGCGGGAGCGCGCCTCGGGGCGCATATCCATTAGATATGTTAGCTCGAGCTTGCCAAGAATCTGCACACGCGTGGGGTCAAAGTAATCGTAGAAACCGGCAAGCGGCAGACCGGGGCGGGAGACTTCCCACGTGGTTATATTAACGGTATCATAATCCGATGCGCGGTTGACGACTTTCAAGCCACGCTCGCGGACGATCGTGTCCAACTTTACGGAATAAGACTGACTCATATATATCCCCCCGGAAACAAAATAAGCTGTTTATGTATGGCAAGGTTTGATGACGCGGAGTCGGCGAAAAAGACCGCAAAGCGCCGCAGACTACATTATGCGCTATTGACTGAACTATTGTACTCAATTTTGCGCCGTTTGGCAATAAATTTGGCAAGAAAAAAGAGAATAAGCGGCCCGCGGATTTTTTTCAAAAAAAATGAAAATTCATCTTGCAATTGGCGGCGCAGTCTGCTATATTAGATAAGCTGTTGTCGGAAAACCGTAAGGCAGACCGAAGACAGGATATAACATAACTCGATGAGGAGGTGCAGCAGCATGGCAAAGTGTGAGTTCTGCTCCAAGGATGTCGCTTTCGGCATTAAGGTCAGCCATTCCCACCGCCGCGCCAACCGGACTTGGAAGCCCAATGTGAAGCGCGTAAAGGCCATCGTCGACGGTACCCCGACGCACGTTTATGCGTGCACCCGCTGCCTCCGCAGCGGTAAGGTCACGCGGGCCGTCTGAGATCTTTCTTCCAAACGAAGAGAGGTTTCGATTGAGCCGCTCCCGTGAAACATCGGGGGCGGCTCAATCGCCCGACCGGCTGCACAATGCTTTTTCTCAATTTTTGAGTTCTGAAAAAAATTCAAAAAAATCGAAAAAAGATGTTGACAAACGGAATCGAGTATGATATATTAACGAAGCTGTCGCCGATGAGGGCAAGCGGAAATCCCGAGCGGATCATC
>CAVGGQ010000080.1:0-8818 GCA_963628785.1 Oscillospiraceae bacterium
CAAACTGAATCATTACAAAGGAAAAATGAATATGTGTACAGGCTCCGGCTCTGTAGTATTTATTAAATCCCTTATGAACAATCGCACCATTCTGCGAAACGGGACTTGGGAAAAGGCGGAAACGGAGGAATTCGGCAGCTATATCCTCTTTACGGCGGATTCCGCCGCAACGGACATCGCCGCCGTGTCGGTGATCCCCGCCTAGCGGCTCTGGCTCGGTGCCGGCGCGCTGCTGCTCCTGTGCGGCCTCATTCTGCTGCTCACCCTGAAAGGAAGACACAGAAAAAAGAAAGAGCCCGAACCGCAGGAGACGGACACCATCGATCCCCCCCGGCGGAGGATCTGTAGAATTGCTGACCGTAACTCCCGTCGAACCGCAGAAAGATGAGAGCGATGCAGAACCGCCGCAGGACGCAGACGCAGGCGAAAGCGACGATCCCGACGAAGAGGATGCGCCGCTGAAACCGCCGAAAAAGAAAAAGCTCCTGCCGGTACTGCTCCTCATTCTTGCTGTCCTGATCGCCGCCGCAGCGCTTCTCCTTCCACACATTGCCGCAGAAACATCGCCGTACCTTGCGCTTCTCTCCCTGAGCCGCTCTTCCGAATTTTCCGCAGATCTGACGCTCTCCGATGCGGACGAAAGTGCGACGATTCCCATCTCCGTCCGTACGGAAGACGGACAGAAGATCGCCCGCACGGAAGTAAACGGCATTCCGCTCTGGTTTTCCAACGGCAAAGTGCTGCTCGAAAACGGCAGAGCATACGCCCTCGGCAGCACACTGCCCGACTATACGGAGCTCCTGCCGGAACTTGCGGAACTGTGCAAAGACGCAGCCTTCGCCTCCGACGGCGAAACACATTCGGCCACCCTCTCCGCAGACAGCGCCGAACGGCTCGTGCAAAGCCTTTCGCCGGAGCTTCTGCAGAACGGAGCTTCCGTCGAGAGCGCGACGCTCGCTATCACGGTTTCCGACGGCGCGGTGCATTCTGTATCCGCCGCCGTCACGGGAAAGCGCGGCGACGGTACGCCGCTTTCGCTCCGTGCCGTCCTCGATGAGATCACCGGATCCTCCGATGCGGAGATCCCCGACACAGTGACGGAAGCTGCCGCCAAAGACGCATCCAATCTCACGGACATCACGGAAGATGTCCTCACCCTGCTCTCCGCATGGAGAGAACTGCACGATCGTGAGAGCACGCTCTGCAATGTTACCGTAAGCGGCCGCGGCGGGCCTGTTGCGCTGGACAGCGCCTTTGAGCTCTCCCGGCAGATAAGCGGCGAAATGACCGTGTACGGCATCGGGAAAAACAACACATGGTTCTACACCGACGGCGAAACGGTCACAACGGCGGACGGAATGGCTGCCGTCGATACCGACACGATCGGGACCGACGCCGCCGGACTTTGGAATTGCATATATCTTCTCTGCCTGAACGGCGAGGTCGATGCCGTGCATCACGACGATGCGAGCACTTTTACGGTCACTTTCTCCGCAGCGGATGCCAAAGATGTCGCGGAGCTTCTCGCTCCGGAATGCAAAGCCCTCGGCACGGCCTTCTCCGGCGGCACGCTGCAGCTTACGCTCTCCGACGGCAAGATCCGAAGCTTTACCGTCGTATGCAGCGGCACCGTGAAAGTGGCTCTGACGGAAACCGCCGTTACGGTATCCGCCGAAGTATCCGTATCGGACGCCCTTCCCGCCGCCGTTCCCGAAAAAGCGCTCACCGCCCTTTCGGAATGATATCAACGCAAAAAACGGGGCTGCCTCTCTATGAGACAGTCCCGTTTTTCTGCGGATTCAGATCTTCTCGATTTTTACATCCTTGACGGTGTAGCCGGCTTCTTCGATGACGGCTTTGACTTTCGCGGCATCGGGAGCTTCGGCGGAGTCGAACTCGGTCTTGTTCGCTTCGTGGTCGGACACGGGGTTCTCCGCGGCGAACGCCTTGGTGACGGCGTCGTTGACGTGCTTTTCGCACATATGGCACATCATGCCCTCAACAACGGCAGTGGTTTTGTACATGGTTTTTTCCTCCTTATGTTCATTGGTATTAACGGACTCTTTGGGCTGCGCAGTGAATTCCTCCGGCAGCGTGACGCCTTCGCGGCAGCGGTCGTGCGAGGCATCATGCAGATGGAACAGATTGAGCCGCAGCGCATTCGTCACGACGCAGAAGCTCGAAAGACTCATCGCGAGCGCACCGAACATCGGCTGCAGTGTCCAGCCGAAAATCGGGATCCACACACCGGCGGCGAGCGGAATGCCGATAATGTTGTAGAAGAACGCCCAGAAAAGATTTTCACGGATGTTCGTAAGCGCGGCGCGTCCGAGACGAATGGCGGCGGCCACATCGCTCACGCCGCTCTTCATGAGCACCACGTCGGCGGCATCGATGGCGACATCCGTGCCGGCGCCGACGGCCATGCCCACATCCGCGCGGGTGAGAGCGGGCGCGTCGTTGATGCCGTCGCCGACCATGGCGACCTTGCCGCTCTCGCGGAGCTTGCGGATAACGGCCTCCTTCCCGTCGGGGAGCACACCCGCGACAACAGCATCCACACCGGCCTGCTTTCCGATAGCGGCTGCTGTGCGGGCATTGTCGCCGGTTAACATAACAACTCGAAGCCCCATGCCCTTGAGCTCACGCACGGCTTCGGCTGCATCGTCCTTTATAACATCCGCCACGGCGATCACGCCGAGCAGGCGGTCACCGCGGGAGAAGTAGAGCGGCGTTTTGCCCTCGTCCGCGAGAGCGGCGGCGCGCGCTTTGATGCTCTGCGGCACGGCGGCATTTTCCGAAATAAATGCGGCATTGCCTCCGCAGACACTCTTGCCGCATATCACGGCGCGAAGCCCGCGTCCCGGTACGGCGGTGAATTCCTCCGCTTCGGGGAGCGGCTCGCCGTGCGATGCAAATCCGTTCAGCACGGCGCGGGAGAGCGGGTGCTCACTCTTGCTCTCGAGCGCGGCGGCGAAGAGAAGCAGATCGTCCTCGGAAACGCCCTCGGCGGGAAGAATATCGGTGATCTCCGGCTGACCGGTCGTAACGGTGCCGGTCTTGTCGAGCACAACGATCTGTGCCCTGCCGGTCTCCTCAAGCGAGGCGGCCGTCTTGAAGAGAATGCCGTTTTTTGCGCCCAAACCGCTGCCGACCATGATGGCGACCGGCGTTGCGAGACCGAGCGCGCAAGGGCAGCTGATGACGAGCACCGAAATGCCCCGCGCGAGCGCATAGCCGAAGCTCTGCCCGATGAGCAGCCACACGGCGATCGTCACGGCGGCAATGGCGATAACGGTCGGAACGAACACACCCGCGACCTTGTCTGCCGTTTTGGCAATCGGCGCCTTTGTAGCAGCGGCATCGCTCACCATACGGATGATCTGCGAGAGCGCCGTGTCCTCGCCGACCCCGGTCGCACGGCAGCGGAGAAATCCGGACTGATTGATGGTACCGGCATTTACTTTGTCGTTTTCCGCCTTGTCCACCGACAGACTCTCACCCGTGAGCGCGGATTCGTTCACGGCACTTGTACCGGAGAGCACGATGCCGTCCACCGGGATGCTGTCGCCGGGACGGACAACGAACACATCGCCGAGCGCTACATCCTCTGCGGGGATCTCGACTTCCCGACCGTATCGCTCCACGCGCGCCGTTTTCGGCGAGAGTTGCATGAGCGAGCGAAGCGCATCGGTCGTCTTGCCCTTGGAGCGCGCCTCGAGCGTTTTTCCCACGGTGATGAGCGTGAGGATCATGGCGGAGGATTCAAAATAGAGATCCGCTTCCGCCGTCGGGTCAACGGTGAGCGTGAAAAGCTCATATACGCTCCACAAAAACGCCGCCGCCGAGCCCATGGCCACGAGTGTGTCCATGTTGGGCGCACCCTTCACGGCACTTTGGAAGCCGCTGATAAAGAATTTCTGGTTGATAACGAGCACCACGCCCGCAAGCAACAGCTGCAAAAGCCCGAGAGCCATGCTGTTGCCGTGCAGCCACGCGGGCATAGTCGCGCCCCACATGTGCCCCATGGAAAAATACATCAGCATGAGGAGCACGATCACCGAGGAGATGAGCCGCTTCCTGAGCTTCGGTGTCTCCTTATCGGCAAGCTCATCGGCGGCACTCACCGCAGCGGAGCGCTTCGCACCCTTCAGACTTGCGCCGTATCCGGCATTTTCCACGGCACGGATAATGTCCGACGGCGCGGCCGTACCCTCCACGCCCATGGAGTTCGTGAGCAGACTCACCGCGCAAGAGGTCACCCCCGGCACGGCACTGACCGCCTTTTCGACTCTGGCCGAGCATGCCGCACAGCTCATGCCCGTAACGGAATATTGCGTCATATGTGTCACCTTATTTCATCAGCTTTTGCAGCAGCTCCGTCAGCTCATCCACCACGGAATCGTCTCCCGCACGGATGTCGCGCACAACGCAGCTGTGCAGATGCGCATTGAGCAGCGCCCGGTTGAATGCATTCATCGCAGCGCTCACCGCCGCGGACTGCGTGAGAATGTCGGCGCAGTACGCATCGCGCTCGAGCATGCCGCGAATGCCGCGGATCTGCCCCTCAATGCGGCTCAGACGATTCATAAGCGCTTTGCGCTCGGCCTCGCTGCGCTCCGTCTTTTTGCAGCAGCGACAGCCTTCCTTTTTCTCTGCATCATCCATAACGGTATCACCGCCTTTCGCCCTTCATTATATACCCCTTGGGGGTATTGTCAAGCGTAAGATTGACTTTTTTCCCGGAGATTTATATAATGCGGGTAATAAGAGATTTCCGCAGCTCCGTCCGCGAGGTGAATGAAATGGCGTCGATCGAATCGAAAAAAATAAAAAGAGCTTTTCTCGTGTGCATCTTTCTCTTGATGCTGCTCGGGAGCTTCCTCACGCCGTATGCGGCGGACGACTGGACTTATATGTACAGCTGGGCGACCGGTGAGCGCATTGCGGGCATCGGCGACATCTTTGCCTCCATGGCAGCGCACGCACAGCGCCTGAACGGACGTCTCATTGCGCACTTCCTCGCGCAGCTTTTCCTGTGGCTTCCGAAGGCGGTATTCAATATCGTGAACGCCGCCGCATTTACCGCACTCATCGCCCTGCTCGCCGACCTTGCAAGCCCGAAGGGAAAAATCAACGACCTTGTGCTCTTCCTTATTTTTGCCGCCGTGTGGATCTTCGTACCGTCATTCGGCGAGGTGTTCTTCTGGCTCATCGGCTCGTGCAACTACGGCTGGGGCTGCCTCCTGGGGCTCTTCTTCCTCGCACCCTATATGCGCCTTCTCGAGCGGGACGAAAAACGCCCGACCGCCTTTTGGCTTCTGTGGATGATCCCCAGCTTTCTCGCGGGCGCGTATCTCGAAAATGTCTCCGTCGGATGCATTTTCCTCTCGGCTTTGCTTTTGATCCTTCGGCGCATTTTCTGCAAAAAACGGAGCAGCATTTTGCCCGTCCTCCCGATCCTTACCGCCGTCGGCGGGCTCCTCTGCATGCTTGCCTGCCCCGCGGAGAGCGACAAAACCGGCACATTCTCGCTCCTGCCGCTCGGCAAGGGCGTCATTGCGGCGCTTTTGGAATACAGCGCTCTCGCCGTGCCGATCATCGCCTTTGCCGTGCTCTTTACGCTCGCCGTGTATTTTCACGCGCGGCGCGAGCGGCTCGTGCTTGCGGCGGCTCTTTTCGCCGGTTCGCTCTGCTCGGCCTTTGTGTTGAGCGCGGCGGCGTATATCCCGGGGCGATGCCTCGCGTTCTCTGCATTGCTGCTCATTCTGGCAGATGCCATGCTTCTCGATATGCTCTCGGAGAAGAAAACGCGTCTTTTGGTGCTCTGCACGGCTGCCGCCGTGACGCTGCCGCTCCTCTATTGGGGCGTGTACGGCTTTGCCGACATCACGAACGGCTTTATAGCAGAACGAACGAACGAAACAGCGATCACCGAAGCCGCATCGCGCGGCGAGACTTCCGTCACCGTACCGGCAGCCGAGGCGCGTACACGCTACTCGGTATTTTATGAGCTGAAATACCTTGACACGGAAACGGCGCACACCTGGCCGAACGAGAGCATGGCGCAGACGCTCGGTGTCGCCGAGATTCTCGGCACATACGCCGAAGATGGACCAACTGCCTGAAGGAAAGGAGACAGCCGTATGCTTTCCGTTGTGATCCCATCCTATAATGAAGAAGCTTCCGTCGCCGCAGCGGCGGATATGATCTTATCCGGGCTCTCCGATGCGGACATCCCCTGTGAACTCATATTTGTGGACGACGGCTCGCGGGACAAAACATGGGACGAGATCACCGCCGCGGCAGGTCGGCATTCGAATGTGCGCGGCGTCCGCTTCTCACGCAATTTCGGCAAGGAGGCCGCCATTACGGCGGGACTTACCGCCGCAAAAGGGAAATGCTGCGCCGTCATGGACTGCGACCTGCAGCATCCGCCGGAGAAGCTTATAGATATGTACCGCCTGTGGGAGCAGGGGTATGAGATCATCGAAGGCCGAAAAACAGACCGCGGCAAAGAGGGCGCACTCCATTCGTTCTCGGCCAAGCTCTTCTATTCCGCCATAAGCTCCGCCACGGGCTTCGATATGGCGAACGCCTCCGATTTCAAGCTCCTCGACCGAAAGGCTGTGGATGTGATCATCCATATGCCGGAGAAAAACGCCTTTTTCCGCGCCCTCACGGCTTGGGTCGGGTTCAAGACCGCCGTTGTGCCGTTTGAAGTGCGGCAGCGCAGCGCGGGAAAATCAAAATGGTCCGTGCTCTCGTTAACCCGGTACGCACTCAATAATATCGCTTCCTTCTCTGCGGCCCCCATGCAGATCGTCACGGTGCTCGGCACCGTCATGCTCGCCGTCGCCGTGGTGTTCGGCGCAATCGCTCTTGTACAGAAGTGCACAGGCCGGGCACTCGGCGGCTTCACGACCGTCATTTTGCTGCAGCTTTTCTCCGGGAGCATCATCATGATCAGCCTCGGCATCATCGGCTATTATATTGCCAAGATCTACGAGGAAGTCAAAAATCGCCCGCGCTACATCATCGGCGAGACATGCGGCGGGGAAGAGGATCAATAACATAGACTACCGCATTCTCCTCGTGGAGGACGACCGCTCCCTCGGCGACGCCATCTGCGCGCAGATGACGGCCTGGGGCATCGCGTGTGAAAAATGCACGGACTTTTGTGCCGTTATGGAGGATTTCGTCCGCGCGCAGCCGCATCTTGTGCTGATGGACATAGCGCTTCCGTTCATGAGCGGCTGTCACTGGTGCGCCCAGATGCGCAAGGTGAGCTCTGTGCCGGTCATTTTCATCTCCTCCGCGAACGACAACATGAACATCATCATGGCTATGAACATGGGCGGCGACGATTTTATCGCCACAAAATTCGGCGCCGGCTACATCGTGGGGGAGAAATGAAGCTGTTCGGGGAATATCTCAAAAGCCGCCGGGGCGGCATTATCCTCTATTTTGTATCGGCCGCCGTGCTCATCGTGTTCTTTGCGCTCTTCCGTCTGCCGCTCCGCTCGCCCTCGCGGCCGTGATCGCGCTCTTTGCCCTTGCGTGGGACTACCGCCGCGTCGCGGTGGATGAGCCGTTTACCGTCGGAGGACAGAGGCTCATGACGCCCGGCGACACATCGCACGGCGCTTCCGGGTGGAACATCTATAACTGCCGCTGCTGCGTGCGGGCGGTGGTGAAAGGCCACGGACGGAAGCGGGAGACTTATGCGGAGTGGCTGGAAAAGCAGAACAATTCCGAGCAAAAACATGTTGAACATTACAGAAAAAACGCTATAATTGAATCATGGGCAGAACCGAAAAAAGAGTCTGCAGTAACTGCTCCGGTCGTCGATTTGGCAAAGGTTTACCAAGATGCCAAGGATGGAACGCGGCACGCAGGAGTTTACCGGGATGCGGCCAACAAATCAAAGCCGAGGCTGATAAAATCCATACGCTCGCATGAGGAACAGGTTAAGCTTCACGCCGACAAGATTGCTCATCCGGAGAAATACGATGCAAACTGGGCGTCAAAGACAGACAAGGAAAAAGAAGGGCTGCTTCGCAAATGGCGCAAAGATGTGCAGCGAAATGCGGAACAGGCCGCGGTAGAGAAAGAAACATACAAAGAAAGGTTTGGTGAAGAACCGTGAACGGCGATATCCTTTCCGAAATCGTTGAGAACATTAAGGAATCTGCGAACGAGTTAAAGCAAAAAGAAAGTCGAACAGAAGTTGAATACGGAGAGCTTTTAGCTTATGCTGAATGCCTCAGTGTCATTAAGGACGCAAACGCCGGATACGATTTGAAGGCGCTTGGCCTGGACTTCGATATTGACGCGGAATATCTGTAAAGCATCGTGTATGGCACGGTGCTTTTTCTATGCCGAAAAGGAGGGACGCTTATGGCAATGATCTACCGGATCACGAGCAATGTGCAGGATGTGCTGCGGGCGGCTGCGGAACAGAAAACGCGGGCGCTTGAAGCGGTCGGGATACAGGCTGAGGGTGACGTCAAGGGCGAGGTCACCGAGCTCGGAGCGGTCGACACCGGGCGGCTGCGGAGCAGCATTTCGCATCTGGTGAACGGTGGTTCCGTCGAGGTCGGCACGAACGTCAATTACGCCGTGTATGTTCACGAGGGCACCGACAAGTATGCCTCCTCCGGCATAAGCATTCCGTAAGCAAAATACTTTTCAATATATTGAAAAATCTATGCATATCTTGAAATGAAAAACTGAGGTTGATTGCATAATGAAGTTGGACACCTAAGGAACCTCTGAATAAATAGCTTTTGGGGATTCAAGGGGTGCCCTTTAACCG